>NZ_DF968432.1:0-6215 GCF_001270025.1 Streptomyces azureus
CCGCCGATCCGCCGCCCGCACCGCCACGCCCCGCCGGCCCGCCGCCCGCATCGCCACGCCCCGCCGGCTCCCCGCCCGCGCCACCCCCCTCCGCCGGCTCCCCGCCCACGCCACCACCCGCGGACCCGCCGCCCGACCGACCCGAACCCGCCTTCGAGCGCCCCGCGTCCTCTCCCCGGACCCGTGGCTACGTCGGCTCGCGGCCGCCCACCTACGACGCCGAACCCACGGCCCTTCCGCTCGCCGACCCCGATGATCTGGACGACCTCGTCGCGGACACCGTGCTCGACGGGGCCCGGTACGGGGCCTGTACGTTGCGGGCCGTGTCCGTGCGAGGGGACTCCGCGCGGTATCGGGGGGAGCCGCGGCGGGACTCGCTGCTGACCGCGCGGTTCGGCACCGGCGAGCAGGCGCTGCTGCTGGTGGCGATGGCGACCGGGACCCGGGCCACACCGGGGGCGCACCGGGCCGCAGCCGAGGCCTGTCACTGGATCGGGCGGGCCGTCGGACGCAGTCACACGCGCCTCGTGGAGGACATAAGGGCGGGGCGGCGCGGCGACCTCAAGTCCGGACTGCACCGCCTCACCGACCGCAGCCTCGGCAAGCTCCGCGCCAGCGCCGCCGAACAGGGCGTCGATCCGGAGGAGTACGCGGCAGGCCTGCGCTGTCTGCTGCTGCCCGCCGACCCCGAGTGCCGTACCCGCGTCTTCTTCGGAGTCGGGCCCGGCGGGCTGTTCCGGTTGCGGGACGGCGAGTGGCAGGACATCGAACCGCAGGTCGCCGAGATCAAGGGCGAACCCGTCGTGGGCTTCGGATCGCCGCCCTCCGAGACGCCCGACGGCGACCGGTTCACCATGGACCTGGGCATCCCGACCCCGCCCAGCCCCTACGAACCGGCCCCGGAACCACCCCGCGAACCCTTCCGCTTCCGTACCTCCGTCGCACGCCCGGGTGACACGCTCCTCGTGTGCAGCGGCGGCCTCGCCGACCCGCTGCGCGGCGAACCGGAACTGGGCGACTACCTCGCCGAGCGGTGGTCCCGCCCCGAGCCGCCCGGCCTCGCCGCGTTCCTCGCGGACTCCCAAGTACGGGTCAAGGGTTATGCGGACGACCGTACGGCCGCGGCCGTTTGGGAGGCGTGACGGCGGCTTCTCGTGTGACTCGGTGACTCCACCCAGGCGTAAACGCGTGGGCTTCCTGCTTCGGTGTGCCAAGCCTCCGCGCAGAGGACCAGCCCGGTCCCGTGCAAGACGATTCAGTGCGCCCACGCGGTCGGCGTTCTCGACCAGGCGCTGACGTAGTCGTGACCGCAGCCGAGCTTCCATGCCTGGGAGTTGGCGGACCAGGCGAGGGGGGTGTCCGGGTGGTGGGCGAGGGAGTGTCCCGGTTCGGTGCCTTGGCTTTCGCCGTGCCGGACGCGGCGAGTCCGGCCGTACGGGCACGGTCGTCGGACGACCGCCCGAGGGTCGGGACTACGGCTACCTGCCGGTCGAGGAGGGCGCTCGCGTCAGCGGACTGCACACCGAGACCTCCTGGGGGGGGGCCACGGGCGTCGCGCTGCTGTGCGTCGGGCGGGACGGCAGGACCGTCACCGTCGTGGAGCGGGGACAGATGGGCGACTTCGGCGACGCGCCCGTGGCCGCCTTCAAGAAGACGACGACCACCGCCGTCAACAAGCTGTCCTGACCGGGCGGGCACGGGAAAGGCCGGGGCCGTCCTCCCGCCACGGGGGTCGGGAGGACGGCCCGGTACCGGCCGGGAACCCGGGGAGACCGTCGTACTTCGGCCAACTTCCACGGACCGCCGCGCGCGGGGACCAGCCGCCCCATCCCTTCGCCGCGTACGGAAGGATCGGCAGCCGGCCATCGGCAGTTCGTCCGATCTCCGGCGGTCAGGATCCGTCGCGGGACGTCTTCCGGCTACCCTCTTGTCCCCCGCCCCTCCGCCGTCGTACTGCTCAGGACCCCTCCGCCCGGCCCGCCGGTCCCGGTCACATGGCCGAACAACCGGTCGTTGACGATTCGACATGACTGCCGCGTGCCCGACGGGGCATGGATCCCCGTGAACGTGTTCGAGCAGGAGGGGAACCGACATCGGCGCGCGGGCGGGGGTCATGGAGAGGCAGGCACGAGGAGGCGGTCCCATAACGATCGGGGCCTTCTCGGCGAAGACGGTGGAGGGCAAGGCCGAAGAGGTCACGGAGCAGGTGTCCGCGCCTCAGTTGAGGCGCAGACTCGGGCGGGCGGACCTGCGGGCCGTACCGGAAGCCCGCAGGGCCCTGCGGGAGCTGCTCGGGCAGTGGGGGAGGATCGCGCGATCGGACGTGGCGGAACTGCTCACCAGCGAACTCGTCACCAACGCGATCGTCCACACCGACCACGACGCGGTCCTGACGGCCACCGTCGGACCCCGTGGACTACGAGTGGAGGTACGGGACTTCGTGGCCCGCAGACCCCGGCTGCGCGTACCGGTCGCCGACGACGGCACGAACGGCAGGGGCCTGTTCCTGGTGCAGTCCCTGGCGGACGCCTGGGGGGTCAGGGCGCACGGAGTGGGCAAGGCCGTCTGGTTCGAGCTGGAGGCCGAGGCGGCGTGAACGGAGAAGGGGCGCGGCCCGCAGGCCACGCCCCCTTCCCTGCTCTGTGCGGCTCGGTGCTCGGTCAGCCGAACTGCTGCTCCAGGTCCTTGAGCTTGCGCTCCAGGGAATCGAGGCGCGGCAGCGCCTGCGTGTCGTCCTCCGCGGTGAGGTCGACGGTCACCTGGTCAGCTCCGTGGCGAACGGGCTGAAGGGAGGGACGCGAGCGGACGGGCAGTTGTTCCGGCGCGGATATGGCAGGCTCCGCGGAGACCTGCGAGGAGCCGCGCTCGACCTGCACTTCCAGCTGCCGGCCGCCACCACGGCCGAGGTAGCCGCGGTGACCGCGGCTGATCGCCTTCAGCTGGGCCCGCTCCACACGCTGCTGGTCGCGGCGCCGCTGCCGGTCGGCGTCCTTCTTGCGCTTGTCCTCGCGCACCTCGTCGACGGCCTCGTCCAGGCTGCGCACACCCTCCAGGAGCATCAGCGACCAGGCCCGGTACGTCTCCCGGGGGGCCCGCAGCCAGCGCACGATACGGATCTGCGGCAGCGGGCGCGGCACCAGGCCCTGCTCCCGCAGGGCGGCCCGGCGGGTCTGCTTCAGCGCGCGGTCGAAGAGGACCGCCGCCGACAGCGACATACCCGCGAAGAAGTGGGGGGCACCCGCGTGGCCGGCACCCCTGGGCGCGTGCACCCAGTTGAACCAGG
Organism: Streptomyces azureus; assembly: GCF_001270025.1. NCBI lineage: Bacteria > Bacillati > Actinomycetota > Actinomycetes > Kitasatosporales > Streptomycetaceae > Streptomyces > Streptomyces azureus. The sequence goes on from NZ_DF968432.1 coordinate 3,284, forward strand.
CCGCGGCGAACGCGAACGTCCAGACCAGTATCCGGGAGCCGAGCGCGGCGTCACCGTGGCTGGCCTCGCGCACCGCGAGCACGGAGCAGAACATCGCCGCGCCGTCCAGGCCGAACGGGACGAGGTACTGCCAGCCGTCGGAGAGCCCGAGATTCTGCTCGCCGAAGCCGACCAGGCCGTGGAAGGAAAGCGCGGCGGCGACGGCCGCGCAGCAGAACAGAAGGACGTAGGAGACGGTGCCGTAGAGGGCCTCCTTGCGTCTGCGGCGTTCCTCGCTGCGCTCCCAGGAATCGTCCGCGCTCGTGTCTTTGACCGAGGAGCGCTTGCCGCGCGCGAGCACCGCCACCGCCGCCAGCATGCCCAGGAGAAGCACGGCGCCCGGAAGCAGCCAGTTCAGCGATATGTCGGTCAGTCTCATCTGGGTGGTCCTTGCATTGGGATAGGGCGTAACGCCCGCCATAGTGGCCCAATCCCACCGGCCCTCAGGGGGTTTCGGGGCAAGAGGCCGCCAAGGAAGCGCAAGGGATTGCCCAGGGCGGCATTCTGCTCGAACTGCCGCTTGAGGGGCGAGAGTTGAGTTCGAAGAAGACTACCCGCACGGGTGGTTCTCCGGAAAGTTCCCGTGACTGGTGAGGAAGTTGTGAATCGGCTGCGCGCATGTGGGCGGCCGATTCCGTGATGATCTTACGGGGCGGTGGGGCGCTGCTCTGTCCGCGTCTGCCCAGGGTGCCTCAACTGGCCGTGGCCAGCAGCTTGGTGACCCGGTCGGCGTCGCAGGTGCGCGGGCAGGTGGCGCAGGCGTCTTCGGGGCGCAGGGTGTAGAACATGCAGCAGCTCGCGCGGTCCCGGGTGCGCAGCGGCTCGCCGCCGGGGCCGGTCAGCTCGCGGAAGGCCGCCGTGCCCACGTACGGCTTGGCCGCCCCCGGCAGGAGCAGCTCCAGCTCGCGCATCGCACGCCGCTCCTCGATCTCGCCGAGCAGCTGGGCGACGTACCAGAGACCCTCGACGATCTCGTCCGTCGTCATGCCCCACAGGGCCCGGCCGCGGCGCCGCATCCTGGGGCCGAAACCGGCCAGGACCGGCTCCATGTGCTCGGCGACCGCCGACCGCACCTCGGCCCGCAGCGCCTCCTCGTCCGGGACGACCCGGGCGCCGGGCAGCGCGGCGGCCTCGTCGCCGGGCAGGCAGGCGAAGCCGGCCGGGCGGACGGCCAGGTGGCCGACGGGGTGGCCGGGGGCGGTGCGGTCGTACGAGACGTGCGTCACGGGGTAGCGGGGCACCCGGCGGTGCAGGAACCAGGGGACGGTGATCAGGAGGCAGGCCGGCCAGGCGTAGCGGTGCAGGCCGAAGCTGGCGATCACGTCTGGGCGTGCCTGCTGGCCGTAGTCCCGGCGGATCTGGGCGTCGTCCCAGGACAGGAAGGCGTCGAGGCCGGGGCCGGCTTCCGCGAGCGCGGCGGCGGTGGTCCAGTTGCCACCCTGGGGAGCCTCGTCCTCGGCGGTCAGTTCGGTGATGGCCAGCCCCGGGAGGACCTCGGCCAGACGGGCGTACGCGCCGGAGAGGGCCGAAGGGGGCAGGGGCATGGGATCACCGGTCCGCGTCTATTGAACGGGTCGCTTGAAGGTAAGCCTAACCTAACCCAAGATCGCCGGGATTTGAACTGGCGGCCGGTGCGCTTATGGTGCTTGACGGACGAGTAACAACCCGCCGTAATGACCCCAAGTACCGATACGTCCGGAGGAGGAGCCGAGCCGTGAAGCAGGGCGCGCAGGGCTCCGGGGCGGAGGTGCCGAGGGCAGGGGCGCCGGATGAGCAGGTCCGGGTGCCGCAGCAGCCTGGGGTGGCGGACGCGGGTCGGGTGAGGCCCGGGGCCGGTGGGGCTTCCGAGGTGGTCCGGGGGGAGCACACGCACAGTGAGCCCGCCCCGCCGTCCGCTCCGCGAGGCCGGGCCGTCGTTCAGCGGTCCTCGGTGCGCGGGCAGATCGTGGACGCGCTGCGGGCCGCGCTGGTGGCCGGGGACCTCAGGCCCGGGGAGGTGTACTCGGCGCCGGTGCTGGGCGAGCGGTTCGGGGTCTCCGCGACGCCGGTGCGGGAAGCCATGCAGCAGCTGGCCATCGAAGGTGCCGTCGAGGTCGTGCCGAACCGTGGGTTCCGGGTGGTCGAGCGCGGGGCGCGGGAGCTGGCGGAGCTGGCCGAGGTGCGGGCGTTGATCGAGGTGCCGGTGATGCTGCGGCTGGCCCGGACGGTGCCGGCCGAGCGCTGGGCCGAGCTGCGTCCCCTCGCCGAGGCGACGGTCCGCGCGGCGTCCTCCGGCTGCCGTGCGACCTACGCGGAGTCCGACCGGGGGTTCCACCGGGCCGTGCTGTCCCTCTCCGGGAACCAGCAGCTGGTCCAGATCGCGGAGGACCTGCACCGCCGGGCGCAGTGGCCGCTGGTGGGGAGCGGGCCGGGGATGCGGGGCCGGGCCGATCTGGTGGCGGACGCACATGAACACACGGCGCTGCTGGACGCGTTGATCGCCCGGGACCTGGATGTCGTGCGGGCGCTGGTGGGGGAGCACTTCGCGGGTGCGGGCTGAGCGGTGGTGCGGGTCGCTTGCGCCTGCTCACCGGTGGGGGCGCGGGTCTTGCCTACGCGGTGAATGTGGGCCGGGGACGTGCCGGGGGGTGTCCGTCCTCGGAACGGCGCGATGGGGTCACACACCAACTGACTGGCGTTGACGCGCCAACCTCTGCGGGCGGACACCCCCGACACGTCCCCTTCTCGCGGTGCGCGGGTGCGGGCGCGTCGTGGCCTGGTGCCCCGGCAGGCAACGTTCGCCCCGTCGCGACGCCCGGCGGGCCCTCTCGCCGCACCGGACGAAAGCCCGAGTGCATCCCGTACGAGGGCTTCCGGCCGGCACTCCCCCAAGCTCTTCGAGCAGGGGGTACCC
>NZ_DF968433.1:0-9275 GCF_001270025.1 Streptomyces azureus
CGAAGCCCTGGACATAGAGGTAGCAGGTGTAGACCATCGAGCCGTCGGCCGGACCGCAGGCGTTGCCTCCGGCGCCGCCGCCGACGATGTACGCCGAACTGAAGATCTGGAAGGAGTGGATCGTCTCCAGCAGGACGTTGAAGAAGAGCACCGGGGAGATCATCGGCAGCGTGATGTTCCAGAACCGCCGCAGCTTGCCGGCCCCGTCGACCTCGGCCGCCTCGTACAGCTCACGCGGGACCTGTTTGAGGCCGGCCAGGAAGATGACCATGGGGGCGCCGAACTGCCAGACGGTGAGCGCCACCAGGCTGTAGATGATCATGTCCGGGTCGCCGGTCCAGCCGCCGACGTCGATCCCGAAGATCTTCTGCGTACGGTCCACGATCGCGTCGTCCGAGAAGATCGCCTTCCAGACGATCGCGACGGAGACGCTCGCGCCGATCAGTGACGGCGCGTAGAAGGCGGCCCGGTAGAAGGCCTGCCCGCGCCGCTTCTGGGCCAGCAGCAGCGCCACGCCCAAGGCCAAGAGCAGCTTGAGCGGCGTACCGACGACCACGTACCACAGCGTCACCCGCACCGAGTGCTGCCAGCGCGGATCGCCGAACATCTCCGAGAAGTTGTCGAAACCGATCCACTTGGGCGCGTCGAACAGGTTGTAGTCGGTGAAGGCGAAGTAGAGCGAGGCGACCATCGGGCCCGCTGTCAGCAGCAGGAACCCGGCGATCCAGGGGGACATGAAGAGATAGCCGGCCAGGGTCTCCCGGCGGCCCCGCCGCTTGAGGTCGGCGGGGCGCTGGGAGTTCACCGGACCGTGCCGCGGCTCAGAGACCTTGGACAGGTCCTCCGTCGCAGGGGCGTGTGTCACGGTGGTTCCCATCAGGTGCCGAGAGCCGTCTTCGACTCGGTGAAGAACTGCTTGACGGCGTCGTCCACCGAGCGCTTGCCCAGGCCGAGTTCCTCACCAATGCGCAGGAACGCGGCCTCACAGATGTCCGCGCCGTTCGGGTGCGGCGTGATGGGCTCCAGGACACCCGCCTCGACGAGGGACTCCTCGTAGGCGGCTATCGCCTGGTTGACCGGGTCGTTCGGCTTGTACGCGTCGAACTGGGCCTGCGTCGCGGGCACACCGCGGTCGTATCCCATGATCTTGGCGACCTCGGGGTCGTGGACCATGAAGTCGATGAACTGGGCCACTTCCTTGGGGTGCTGCGTGCGCTTGGAGGCACTGAGCATGAGGGAGCCGAGGTACTGGCCGGTCTTCTTTCCGTCCGTGGTCGGGATGGGAGCCAGGCCGTACTCGCTCTTGCCCTCGGAGGTATAGCGGACGGTGAAGTTGTCCCAGGTGAACTCGCCACCGGAGAGTTCACCGGCGACCGCGGACTTGGGCTTGATCTGGGCGACCTTCTTCTGGTTGGCGTAGATGCCGTCCTCGACACCCTTCTTGGCCTTCGTCCACCAGTCCTTCAGGTCCGCCTCGGTGAACCCGAGCCCGCCCTCGGTGAAGAACGCCTTGCCGTTCTGGCGCAGGTAGAGGTCGTAGAGGTACATGATGTTGTACGGGCCGGTGTCACCGGCACGCCCCGTCTTGTCGCGGATCTTCTCCATGGCCGCGTGGTAGTCGTCCCAGGTCCAGCCTTGCTCCGGCTTCACGCCCGCCTTGGTGTAGACGGGCTTGTCGATGACCAGAGCCATCGAGTTGGAACCGACCGGAACGCCGAGGAGCTTGCCGTCGACCTCGCCGAACTTCTCGAGTCCGGCACGGAATCCGTCCATCCGGAGGTTGCCGGCCTTGACCTGCTCACCGAGATCGAGCAGCACGTTCTTCGCGTCGTATTTGCGCAGGAACCCGATGGCATTCTGGAAGACGTCCGGCGGATTTCCGCCGGAAGCCTGGGTGTTGAACTTCTTCCAGAAGTCGAGATAAGGCTGGAAGTCCGTTTTCACCTTGATCTTCGGGTACTTCTTCTCGAAGAGCGCGATGGTCTTGTTGATGCGCTGGGCGCGGTCCTCGGCACCCCACCACGCGTAACGGATCGTCACCGTCCCGTCCGCGGAGGTCCCTCCGTCGCCACCGCAGCCGGTGGTCGCGGCCAGCCCCAGCGTGGCCGCCGTGGCCCCGGCTGCCTTCAGAATCGTACGTCTCTCAACATTCCTGCCGTTCACCACGGTTGGACCTCCCCGCACGTCGTCCCGCTCGCATGAATCGTTTCAAGTAAGCGCTTGCTGGCACAAGGTACGGAGGGCCTGAGGGTGCGTCAATGATTCGGACAAGAATTTCTTACCGAGCGGGCCGGAGGCGAGGCGGGAGGGGGCGGGGACGCGCCGGGTCCGCCGGGGTGACGTCACTGGTCCGGGCCGGTGCGGTCGGTGGGCCGAACGGGGCCGGGTCGCTCACACGGGTTTCGGGAGCGACCGAAAGACGACGCCGGGGTGGATGGCGTGGAGCCGCGCGCGAGGTGGCCGGTTTCCGTCAGCGGACCCTGGAGAAGAACGGCACGGCGGGCCTTCGGCAACCGTGACAACGGACACCCGCACGACGGCGGCCCACCTGCGCTATCGCAGGTGGGCCGCCGATCCGGGTGGGCGATACTGGGTTCGAACCAGTGACCTCTTCGGTGTGAACGAAGCGCTCTCCCACTGAGCTAATCGCCCGGACGCAGGAAGAAGATTACCCCATGTCAGGGGGTGCCTGTGACCAGCGTCGGCCTGGCACCGGCACCCCCGCCGCGGCTCACTGGTTCTTGATCTTCCACGGCATGGCCATGCCGAACTTCCACAGGTAGATACCGACCAGTACGGCCACGATCACCAGCCCGATGGTCGTCAGGATGATGTTCCGGCGGCGCACCTTGGGGTCGAGGGCGCGCTGCGCAGCCTCCGTGACCTTTCGCTTGGTCCAGCGGAGCACCAGCTGGGCCCACACGAACTCGGTCGCCCAGATCGCCATGCCGCCGAAGATCACGACCCAGCCCGGCCCCGGCAGGGGCAGCATGATGATGCCCGCCACGACGACCGCGAGCCCGATGATGAAGACGCCGACCTGCCAGCTCACGTGCAGCAGGCGGCGCGCCTTGATGAATTCGGGCGCCCGCGAGCCGAGACCCCGCTCCTGCTCGCTGCGCACCTCGTCCGTCCCCGTCTCGTCCGGCGCCACGGCCACCTCGCCCGGCTCGTCACTCCCCGTATTCATACGGCCAAACACTACCGGAGCGAAACCAGTCACCGGAATGGACGCACGGCGCGAACGACCTCTCGGCCAGAAGAGTTACATAAAGGCACGCAAAACACCCAGAGGGGTTTACAACGGCACCGTAGGTGGCATGTCGATTTCGCCGACGTGCGAATCCCCGAGCGCACACTGAGCGAAAGGCCCTGGCGCTTATGAACACCACGGTCAGCTGCGAGCTGCACCTGCGCCTCGTTGTGTCGAGCGAGTCCTCCCTGCCTGTCCCCGCAGGCCTGCGGTACGACACGGCCGACCCCTACGCCGTGCACGCCACCTTCCACACCGGAGCCGAGGAGACCGTCGAGTGGGTGTTCGCCCGCGACCTCCTCGCCGAGGGACTTCACCGCCCTACGGGTACCGGCGACGTCCGCGTCTGGCCGTCGCGCAGTCACGGGCAGGGCGTCGTGTGCATCGCCCTGAGCTCGCCGGAGGGCGAGGCCCTGCTCGAGGCCCCGGCACGGGCCCTGGAGTCCTTCCTGAAGCGGACCGACGCCGCCGTGCCGCCCGGCACGGAGCACCGGCATTTCGACCTCGACCAGGAGCTCTCGCACATCCTGGCGGAAAGCTAGGGCGAGGCCCTCACAAAGCCGCCCGGCGCCGTCGACTCGGGGAGACGGCTCGGGCCTGGACAACCGCATACGGAATACACCGGCGCCGGCACCGCGGATCACGCGGGGCGGCGCCGGCTCGGGTGTGGCGCCGTTCGGATCGCGTGTGCCGCCGGCGGCAGCCCGCGGCGACGGGCCGTCCGCCGCCCGGAGGGCGGGCGGGAACCATGGCCTGCCCGGCGGCGTTGCATTCGAAGCCATGTGCGGGCATGAGAGCGGTCCGGCGGTGGTGGAGCCATTACCATCGGCCAGCATCGGCGGGCGCCTGCCCGACCCCCAGGCCAGGGAGCGAATCGTGCTGATCACCCACGACACCCGGTGCGCCCTCGACACCGTGGTCGATCTGGTGAACACCGCACCGGAGGACGACACGGCGGCGGACGGGCTGCCGGACGTGGCGACACTCGCGGAGTTCGTACGAAACCATGAGATCAGCGATATCGGAGTGCTCTCGGAGTTCGACCTCTCCGCGGTGCGGAAGATCCGCGGGCGGTTCGCCGCCGTCTTCGCCGCCCCTGACGCCCGGGCCGCCGCCGGCCTGATCAACGAGCTGGTCGCGGCCGCCGGCACCACACCCCGACTCACGGACCACGACGGCTATGACTGGCATGTGCACTACTTCGCGCCCGGCGCCTCCGTCGCCGACCACCTGGCCGCCGACTGCGGGATGGCGCTGGCCTTCTTCGTGGTCGCCGGGGAGCAGGAGCGGCTGCGGCGGTGCGAGGCGCCCGACTGCCGGAGGGCCTTCGTCGATCTGTCCCGCAACCGCTCGCGGCGGTACTGCGACAGCCGCACCTGTGGGAACCGCCTGCATGTGGCCGCGTACCGGGCGCGCCGTAAGGAAGCGGCGCGCTGACCGCCACCGCAGGGGCGATTGACGGGCGGATGGATCGTCGATGCCGACGCGGTCCCGGCGGGTGGCGCCGGGTACCGCGGGTACGGCTCACAGCAGCAGCAGGTCGTGCAACGAGGCCATGAGCAGCAGACTCCCGATCACCGCAAGGAAGATCATCAGCGGTGGCTGGGAAAGGGCGAAGAGGCAACCACGTGGCTCGTCCTGCCGGGGACGGGGCTCGTCCTGCGGCGGCGCGGGGTCGCTCTGATTCGTCGTGTCCAGCATCTCGCGGCGATGATGACGCAGTCGCCGGGTCAGACGCGATCAGCGGCCTCGTTCCGTGCGGGAGTGCGCCGATTCCGCGAGGTCCGGTTCAGGTTGTGATCACTTCCGCGCACCCTCGGACCCACTGTGACGATTCGGCCGATGCCCGGCCGTCATATGCCGTGCTTCTTGAGGATGGCCTCGATGTCGCTGAAGTCGTCGTCGCCCCGGGATGCCGTCGCGGGCCGAGTGGCCGGGCGGGACCCCTGGCTCTGGCCCAGGGAGGGCGCCGAGGCCGCCGGAGCCACAGCCTCCGGCTGGGCAGCCGCGCGGGCCGCCCTGCGTTCCTTGCGGGTGCCTCCGCGGCGGCGCTCCACGACACGCGTGGTCGTGAACAGCACCCACGCGATTCCGAGCACTCCGAAGCCCGCCCAGGCCATCGGGCTGAACGCGGTGTCGGCCAGCCACTCGACGACGCCCGTCATGACCAGGCCGATCGGCACGAGCGAGTAAGCCGCGATACGGGTCGCCGCGAGGAAGCGCTTGCGGTACGCCGTGATGAGCGCAATACCCAGGCCTGCCGCGGACACGGCGGAGCAGACGGTCTCGGCAATCATCCGGTCCTCCAGGCGTGGCGCGGTCGAACAGGGGCACTTCGTCCCTTCCATCCTGCACCCGCCGTACGCCGGGGGGCCATGCCCCGGCCCGACATCAGGGACATCTCCGGGTCGCCTCCTCCGCAGGTGCCGGTGCGCGTGTACGGCCTGGGAGAATGTCGGTATGAGCGACTCCTCCCCCGCCCCTGCCGCCACCCCCGTCCTCGAGGTCTGGTGCGACCTCCAGTGCCCGGACTGCCGCACCGCGCTGGACGACCTCCGTGCCCTGCGCGCCCGCTACGGCCACCGTCTGGAGCTGCGGCTGCGGCACTTCCCCCTGGAGAAGAACAAGCACGCCTTCGCCGCCGCCCAGGCCGCGGAGGAGGCGTGGGAGCAGGGCCGGGGCTGGGAGTACGCCGAGGCGCTGCTGGGGCGGGTCGAGGAACTGGGCCGCAAGGGCGAACCCTTCCTGGTCGAGCTGGCCCGCGAACTGGACATGGACGCCGAGGAGTTCGACACGGCCCTGATCGACGGCCGGCACATCCTGATCGTGGACGCCGACCAGGCCGAGGGCAAGGCGATCGGCGTGACCGGCACCCCGACGTACGTCATCGGCGGTGAGCGGCTCGACGGCGGCAAGAGCCAGGAGGGGCTGCGCGAGCGGATCGAGCAGATCGCGGACCGGCTGCTGGGCGGGCAGGAGCAGCAGCAGGGCTGACCCGAAGGCCCCCGCCCCTGGCCGCCCGTCCCTGCCCGGCCGCTACACCAGCGGCTTGTACATCGCGTACAGCTTCGTCTCGTAGCCGAGCGACGCGTAGAGCCGTTCGGCCGGGGTGTTGCCGGCGAAGACGTTGAGGCCGATGGCCCGCCTGCCCTCGACGATCGCCTGGGCCTCGGCCAGCAGCATGAGGGTGCGGCCGTGCCCCTTGCCGCGGTGGGCGGCGTAGGTCTCGACGTCGAAGACGAAGGCGCTGTCCGCGCGCAGCGCGAGCCACAGCACGCCCACCGCCGTCCCCTCGTGTTCCAGGACGCTGATGAGCGTGCCGTGGGTGGCGAGGCCCTCGGGCAGCAGGGTGGCGTGGTCCCGCTCCGACTTGGCGCGGGCCTCGGCCTCCGGAACGCCCCGCTCAATCCAGCTCCGCGCGTAGTCCTCCTCGCCCTTCTCCAGCCAGGGGCCGAACTCCGCCTCGGTCATGGGCCGGGCACGGCTCCCCTCCGGCAGCTCCGGCGGGGTGTCGCCGAGCGACTTCTCCATGCCGCGGTTGCGCACGACGTAACCGAGCGCGGTGGCGAGCCGGAACGCCGCGGCGGCGTCGGCGGGGACGGTCGCCTCGATACGGCGGCACCCCCAGCCGCGCGCCACCTCCTCGGCGGCGAGCGCGGCCACCGTGCCCCGGCCTCGCCCGCGGTCCGGTTCGTCGATGCGCAGCTTCGTGATCCGGGCCACGGCGTCGCCGAACACGGGATGCGTGCCGAGGTGTATCGCCCCTACGGGACGGCTGTTCACGCACACCTGGTAGCGGCGTGAGCGCGTCCCGTCGGCGTTCTGCTGAAGCGGCTCGGTCGGCCGCAGGGTCGTGGTCATCAGGGGTGTTCTACCCGCAACCACGCCCCCGGTCAGCCGAATATGCGGGGTTGTCAGGGGTCGAGGTCGTCCCCGGACCGGTCCTCGAAGATCCGCATGGCCTTGGCGGTCACCGGGCCGGGCGCGCCGGGCAGCCCACGGTCGTCGACCCGGTGGACGGCCTGGACGTCCCGCAGGGTGGACGTGAGGAAGACCTCGTCGGCCCGCTCCAGGACGTCCAGCGGCAGGTCCGTCTCCTCGGCGCCGGTCCATTCGATCGCCAGCGCGCGCGTGATGCCCGCGAGGCAGCCCGAGGCGAGCGGCGGAGTGTGGATCTCGCCGTCGAGGACGACGAAGACGTTGGACCCGGTGCCCTCGCACAGCTGTCCCACCGTGTTGCCGAACAGGGCCTCGGAAGCGCCCTGTTCGCGGGCGCGGGCGAGGGCGACGACGTTCTCGGCGTACGAGGTGGTCTTCAGGCCGGTGAGCGCGCCGCGCTCGTTGCGCGTCCAGGGGACCGTGATCACGGCGGTGGAGTCGGGGCGGCGGGTGGTCGCGCCGAGGGCGACGACGAGGGTCGGGCCGTGCTCGCCGCGGTCGGAGCCGAGCGGGCCGTGGCCGCCGGTGTAGGTGATGCGCAGGCGGCCGAGCGGCATGGGGTTGGCCTCGAGGACGGCGGCACAGGCGCGGCGTACCTCGTCGTGGTCCGGGTCGGGCAGTCCGAGGCCGCGCGCCGACCGGGTCAGCCGGTCGAGGTGCCGCGTGAGCGCGAACGGCCGGCCGTCCACGGCCTTCACGGTCTCGAAGATGCCGTCGCCCACGGTCAGCCCGTGGTCGAAGACGGAGACGCGGGCGGACTCCATGTCCTGCAAGCCGCCGTCGAGCCAGATCTTCACGTCAGGTCCTCTCCACTCACCTCATACGCTCCCGACGCTATCGCGAGCAGCCGGGCCGCCTTCAGCTCGGTCTCCCGCCACTCCCCCTCGGGATCGGAGCCCCATGTGATGCCGGCGCCGGTGCCGAAGCGCAGCACACCGTCGGCCCGGTCGATCCAGAAGGTGCGGATCCCGACAGCCAGCTCACCGACCCGCCGGTCGGCGTCGACCCAGCCGATCCCCCCGCAGTACGGTCCCCGGGGCGCCGTCTCCAGCGCGTCGATGATCCGCAGCGCGCTCGACTTGGGCGCGCCGGTGACGGAGCCGGGCGGGAAGGCGGCGGCGAGCAGTTCGGCCCAGCCGGCCCCCTCCCCCAGCTCACCGCGGACCGTCGACACGAGATGGACCAGCCCCGGATGCTTCTCGACGGCACACAGGTCGGGCACCGTCACACTGCCGGTGGCGCAGACCCGCCCGATGTCGTTGCGGACCAGGTCCACGATCATCACGTTCTCGGCGTAGTCCTTCTCCAGCAGGTCCGCCTCGGTGCGGCCGGTGCCCTTGATCGGTCCGGACACGACGACGCGTCCGTCACGCCGCAGGAACAGCTCGGGGGACGCGGTGGCGATCTCCACTCCGTGACCGGGCAGGCGGATCGTTCCTGCATACGGTGCCGGGTTGCCGCGGGCCAGCAGCGCGGTGAGGGCGTCCACGTCGGCGCCGGGCGCGACGGGCGCGGACAGCACCCGGCACAGGTTCGCCTGGTAGACCTCTCCGGCCGCGATGTGCTCGCGGATCCGCCATACCGCCGCCGTGTACGCTGCGCGGTCGAGCGACGACGTCCAGTCACTCTCCGCCGGTCCCCGCCACACGCCGGGCACGGGGGCGGGCACGGCCGCCTTCCGCACGTCCCGGAAGCGTGCGCAGGTCAGACGGCCCTCGAAGTCGGCGCAGACCGCCCAGAAACCGCTGGACTCCAGGGCTTCGGGATCGTCGGTGACGTCGAGGAGCCCGGTGGCGACACGGTCGCCGAAGCGGGCGAGGGGAGGAAGGTCGAGCACGCAGTCGAGTCTATGGCGGGTGTCCCGCGGGTGACCGGGGGATGTCCCTTCGTGAGGCGCTGTGACCGCCCTGAGCAGGGGAAGCGCAGCACGCTGCACAAACGCGTTTTTGTGCTGGCCCCGGAATCCGCTAGAGTTCAACTCGTCGCCGGGCCGCGAGAGCGGGCCGAAACGACAAGCGGACGTAGCTCAGTTGGTAGAGCGCAACCTTGCCAAGGTTGAGGTCGCGAGTTCGAGCCTCGTCGT
>NZ_DF968433.1:9285-18405 GCF_001270025.1 Streptomyces azureus
AAGGAACAGGGGGCTTCCCGGTCCCCTACGCTCCTGGTGGAGTGGCCGAGAGGCGAGGCAACGGCCTGCAAAGCCGTCTACACGGGTTCAAATCCCGTCTCCACCTCCAAGGACGATTAGCTCAGCGGGAGAGCGCTTCCCTGACACGGAAGAGGTCACTGGTTCAATCCCAGTATCGTCCACATCACACCGGAGCCCCCGGCCGTACGCATCGGCCGGGGGCTTCGTCGTGTCGCGACAATCGTGTCGATCGTCATGTCAGGGTCCTGGTGTCAGGACGAGAACAGCATGCGCCCGAAGCTCTTCTGCCGGTGGTGACCGTGGTGGCCATGGTGTCCGTGGCCACCGTGCGGGGCTCCCCAGGCGGGGGCAGGAGGGGCGGGGTAAGCCTGCGGAGCCGGCGGGGGCGGTGGGGCGGACTGGGACCACTGTGCTTCCAGGCGGGTCAGCGACTCCAGCTCGCCATAGTCGAGAAAGATCCCGCGGCAGCCGCTGCACTGCTCGATCTGGACACCGTTGCGGTTGTACGTTTGCATCGGCGCACGGCACTTCGGACACTGCATGGTGGTTCAACTCCTCGCCGGTCGGTCCTGCTTCGTGTGTCGCCAGGACAGACTCTGTCCGGCTGTGGTCGGTTACACCCTACTTCGTGCGCTCCTGCGCCAACTGCGGCGGGACGGTAGCCATTCGGTCACAGGCGTCCACGACCGACTGCTCCACCTCGTCGAGGGGACGACCGGCCGCGACGGCCTTGGCGACGGCCCGGGCCGCGGTCTGCACGGTGAGGGCGCGGGCGGGGACGTCCAGGGCGGGCCAGGGATCGCCTTCGACCGGGACGGCAGGGCCGCCCTCGGCGCGGTAGGCGGCGAGGAACCGGGCCCATTCGCCGGGCGGGAGCAGTCCGCAGGCGTACCAGGCGGCGGGGCGGGCGAGGTCCCAGGCGGGGACGCCGACGCCGAGGTCGTCCACGTCGATCAGCAGCCAGGGGCCTTCGGGGGCAGGGTGGCGTACGAGCTGGCCGAGGTGGAGGTCGCCGTGGCACAAGGTGCCGGTGTGCGGCATCGGCGCCTCGCCCTGGGCCCAGGCGGGGAGGGTGCCCCAGGCGCGCAGGACGGGGGTGGCGGCGGGGTGCGGGCCGACGGCCCGGAGCCGGGCGATGGCTAGCGCCGCCTTGGCGGGGCCTCGCATGGTGGGCGGGCCGGGCGGGGCCGGGGTGCGGTGCAGTCGCGCGAGGAGGGTGGCGGCGGCTTCCCAGGGGGCGGCGTCGGGAGTGTCCGGGTCGACGGGGATGCCGTACGGCCAGAACGTCACGAGGCGGCCGTGCAGGTCCGCGGGGGTCGGGACGAGTGGGGGCAGGAGGATGCCGGGGTGGTGGGTGGCGATGGTGAGGCGGGTGGTCAGTCCGGTCGTGTCGGTGTCTTCCGGGTGGGCCTTCGCGACCGTGTCCGCGTGCCGTACGACGATGCCGTCGGGGTGGTCCGCGAGTGTGGCTGCTCCGCAGGGGCAGGTCGAGGAGCGTGCGTGAGCCGTGGCTCGGGCCTTGGCGGTGAGCTGCTGTACGAGCAGGGCGGGGGCGGGCTTCACCGGGGCGAGAGTACGCGCACGTGGGGCCAGGGTGTAAGGCACTGTTGGGGACCGGTGCTCGGCATCGGTGCCGGGGCCGGGTGGGGCCGCAGCCCGGCGGATCGGGGTGCCGCTGCGCCCACACTGCCCCCCTGGCGGCACGACTGCCCGCAGCTGAGCGGGACCGACTGCCCCGCGCTGGGCGGACCGGCAGCCCGCGGCAGCTCGGCGGACCCGCACCCGCCTGCGTACGGGCAAAGCAATGCCGGCGCAGCTCCCCAGCTGCGCCGGCATTTGTGCCGTCCGCCGCACCCCCGTCCCCACGGGGTTTCATGGGTGGGATGTCCCTGCCCGGACCGCTCTTCCGGGCCTGGGGTCGCCGCTCAGCGCCCCAGCATCTCTCCCACGGACGACGCCTGTGTGGCCACTGTCTCCCACCCGTCGAAGACGAGGAGGAGCAGGACCGCCAGGGGAAGGGCCATCAGCGTCGCCACCACGGGGTGGCGACGGCCCTGGCGGCGGCGGAACGCGGCGGCGTACACCTTGCGTCCCTCCTCGCGGATCGGCGTCCGCGGTGCCGTGTGGGCCATGGTCCCTCTCCTGACCGTTCTCAGTTGTCGTCGGCAGCGGCGAGTGTCTGACCTCGGGGGACGAGTGCTGCACCCGCCGCTTGACCTCAAATCTAGGCGGCCGGCCCGCCCCGGGCGTCATGCCCTCGTACCGACTGCCGGGCCTCCCGGAGGATGAGCCGTCACCTGCGGTGTACTCCCCTGGGTGGAGGCGAAGGCCCAAGTCTCAGGGTCTTCCCCGAAGGGACGCCCGGCTCACCCCGCTTTGTCCGAGCTTCGCTCCCTCGGAATCGGCTGTTCGGCCAGTGCCAGCACCCGGTTCGCCATGAAACGGGCCGTGCGACCACGGTTCCTCCCTCACTGCCCAAACGGCGTGAGGGGCCCCCACCTGGTGACTTCGCTCACTTCCACGACACCTCGACGTACCGCCGTCTCCACCCTGCGACCCGCCCCGCTCACCACCACCTCATACGTGCGCATCGTGTCGCCGGCGTCCACGACTATCTCCACACGGTCACCCTTCACGGATCCAATCCCCCTTCCGTGGCGGGCGGTTGGTGTCAACCCCCGCGCGAACCCGCCCTGTCCGCGCGCCCACTGACCACCCTTCAAGTCTCCGATCCACCACTGACAATCCATCGCCCCGAGAGGGCGCGGCCTCTGCGCGCGGGCGGCTGTGGAAACGTAAGCTGTGGCTCGTCACAGGACCGGGCAGCGGGGATGAACATGGCGATGATGCGCCTGAGGCGCGAGGACCCGCGCGTCGTCGGCTCGTTCAGGCTTCACAGACGGCTCGGCGCGGGCGGGATGGGCGTGGTCTACCTGGGCTCCGACAAGAAGGGGCAGCGGGTCGCGCTCAAGGTCATCCGGCCTGACCTGGCGGAGGATCAGGAATTCCGCTCGCGGTTCGCCCGTGAGGTCTCGGCGGCCAGACGGATTCGCGGCGGGTGCACGGCACGGCTCGTGGCCGCCGACCTCGACGCGGACCGGCCCTGGTTCGCCACACAGTACGTACCCGGCCCCTCCCTGCACGACAAGGTCGCCGCCGAGGGACCGCTCGGCGCGGCCGACGTCGCGGCCGTCGGCGCCGCCCTGTCGGAGGGCCTGGTCGCCGTGCACGAGGCCGGGGTCGTGCACCGGGACCTGAAGCCGTCCAACATCCTGCTGTCCCCGAAGGGGCCGCGGATCATCGACTTCGGCATCGCCTGGGCCACCGGCGCCTCGACGCTCACCCACGTCGGTACGGCGGTCGGCTCGCCGGGCTTCCTCGCACCGGAGCAGGTGCGCGGGGCCGCCGTCACGCCTGCCACGGACGTGTTCTCGCTCGGTGCCACGCTCGCGTACGCCTCTATGGGCGACTCGCCCTTCGGGCACGGCAGTTCCGAGGTGATGCTGTACCGCGTCGTGCACGAGGAACCGCAGCTGCACGGCGTACCCGACGCGTTGGCTCCGCTCGTCCGGGCGTGCCTGGCGAAGGACCCGGAGGAACGGCCCAGCACGCTCCAACTGTCCATGCGGCTCAAGGAGATCGCGGCCCGGGAGTCGCAGGACCTGGCCGGTGTACGGCCGCCCGCGCCGCGCGGTGCCGAGACGGACCGGTCCACCGACACCTACCCCGAGCGCGGTCGGCGTCCGCAGGGACAGCAGGGTGCGGGGGCTTCCGGGGCGCAGCGCGGCCGGGGGACTCCCCCGCCGCGGCGCTCCTCCGGGCCCAGAGACGGCATTCCGTCGCCGGACGGTCCGGCTTCCCAGGGAGGCTCCGGCGCGCGGGGCGGGTCCCGGTCGACGGGCGGCGGGAACCGCGGCAGGACTCCGGTGCGCGGCTCCGGGGCCTCACGCGGCGGCACTCCGTCGCGGTCCGGATCACGGCCGACGCCCACCGGACGCAACGGGACGCGGTCGGGCAGCGGCAGCCGCACCGCCCCGCACAGCGGTACGGGGCGGCAGACGTCCAGGAACACGGGGACCGGGCTGCGGCCCGCCAACCCCCGGTTGCTGCGGCAGCGGCTGTTCGTGTTCGTCGTGGTCACGCTGCTGGTGGCCGTCGGCATCGCCCTGGTGCAAGGCTGCCAGAGCTCGGCGCGGGGACTCGGCGGCGACGGCGACAGGGGCGGTGTCCGGCAGGAGAGCGTCCGGCAGGGCTACGAACCGTAGGGCTTCGAAGCCTTCGAACCGCAGGACTTCGCTGCCTTGGGCCCGCGGTCACAGCCCCGGGGTCACATCCCCGGCAGGATCCGCTCGAAGAACTCGCGGTCGCCGTCGAAGACCGGGTCCAGGGCCAGGAACTCCTCCGGTGTGACCCAGCGGGTCTCGGCGACCTCGCCGGGGTCGGGGACGACCTCACCCGTGTCCGCGCGGGCGGTCCACCAGTGGAGGCGGAAGCGGTGGTCGTCGGTCTCCGACTCCCACACCTTCGCCAGCGGCACGACGGTGAGGCCTACCTCCTCGCGGACCTCCCGGACGACCGCCTGGTCCTGGGTCTCGCCCGGTTCGAGCTTGCCGCTCAGCGGCTGCCAGTAGCCGGGGCGGGCGACCGCCGGGCCGCGCCGGATCGCGAGGACACGGTCCCCGCGCAGTAGTACGGCGACGATCGCCTGGCGCTGTGCCACGTAGGGCCCCTAGGGCTGAGGGCGGCCGGTGGCCACGGCGTAGAAGGCCACAGCGGCCGCCGCGCCCACGTTGAGGGAGTCGACGCCGTGGGACATGGGGATGCGCACCCATTCGTCGGCGGCGACCAGGGCCTGGGTGGACAGGCCGTCGCCCTCGGCGCCGAGCATGAGTGCCACGCGGTCCATGGTGTGCGGGGCGGCCTCGTCGAGGGTCCGGGCCTTCTCGTCGGGCGTGAGGGCGAGCAGCGTGAAGCCGGCCTCGCGGACCGACTCGAGGCCCTTGGGCCAGGTGTCCAGACGGGCGTACGGTACGGAGAAGACGGCGCCCATGGAGACCTTCACGCTGCGGCGGTAGAGGGGGTCGGCGCAGTCCGGGGACAGCAGGACCGCGTCCATGCCGAGGGCGGCGGCGGAGCGGAAGATCGCGCCGATATTGGTGTGGTCGTTGACCGACTCCATGATCACGACGCGGCGGGCGGTCCGGAGGAGGTCGGCCGCCGTGGGCAGGGGCTTGCGCTGCATGGACGCGAGCGCGCCGCGGTGCACGTGGTAGCCGGTGACCTGCTCGGCGAGCTCCGGGCTGACGGCGTAGACCGGGGCGGGGAGTTCGTCGATGACGTCGCGCATGACGTCGACCCACTTGGCCGAGAGCAGCATGGACCGCATCTCGTAACCCGTTTCCTTGGCCCTTCTGATGACCTTCTCGCCCTCGGCGATGAAGAGGCCCTCGGCGGGTTCGCGCTTGCGGCGCAGTTCCACGTCGGTCAGGCCGGTGTAGTCGTGCAGGCGCGGGTCGTCGGGATCCTCGACGGTGATGAGATCGGCCACAGGGTTGATACTGCCTTGTCCTGGGTGCGGTGCCAACGGCTTGGGACGGTTGTGTTACCCGGGGTTACTTGCGGAGTGCGCCGGCCGTGGGGCCGACCTCCACGACCTCGCCGATGACGATGACCGCCGGGGGCTTCACGTCCTCGGCACGAACCGTCTCCGCGACCGTCGCAAGGGTCGCGTCCACTCGGCGCTGAGCCGCCGTCGTGCCCTCCTGGACGAGGGCGACGGGGGTGTCGGCCGGCTTTCCGTGCGCGACGAGCGTCTCCGCGATCTTTCCGATCTTGTCGACGCCCATGAGGATCACCAGCGTGCCGGTCAGCCTGGCCAGGGACGGCCAGTCGACCAGGGAGCGCTCGTCATCCGGCGCGACATGGCCGCTGACCACAGTGAACTCGTGGGCGACGCCGCGGTGGGTGACCGGGATACCGGCCGCGCTCGGGACCGAGATCGAGCTGGAGATCCCGGGGACGACCGTGCAGGGGATGCCGACCTCGGCGAGGGCCTGGACTTCCTCCATGCCGCGGCCGAAGACGTACGGGTCGCCGCCCTTCAGACGGACCACCGACTTGCCCTGCTTCGCGTGCTCGATCAGCGCGTTGTTGATGGCCTCCTGGGCCATGTAGCGACCGTAAGGGATCTTCGCCGCGTCGATCACCTCGACGTGGGGCGGGAGCTCGGCGAGGAGATCGCGCGGGCCGAGGCGGTCCGCGATGACGACGTCCGCCTCGGCGAGCAGACGGCGGCCGCGCACGGTGATCAGGTCCGGGTCGCCGGGGCCGCCGCCGACCAGGGCGACTCCGGGTGTGCGGGTGCGGTGGTGCGGGGCGACGAGCGTGCCGTCGCGCAGGCCCTCGACGACGGCGTCGCGGATGGCGGCGGTGTGGCGGGGGTCTCGGCCGCGGGCGTCCGTGGTCAGTACGGCGACCGTGACGCCCTCGCTGTGGCCGGTGGCCGGGGTCCAGGCCGTCGCCTCGTCGGCGTCGTCGGAGCGGACGCACCAGACGCGGTTGCGTTCGGCCTCGGCGGAGGCCCTGGTGTTCGCTTCCGTGTCGCCGGTGGCGATGAGGGCGTACCAGGCGTCGGCGAGGTCGCCTTCCTCGTAGGCGCGCTGGTGCCAGGTGATCTCGCCGGCGTCCGCCATGGCCTGTACGGAGGGGGTGACCTCGGGGGACACGAGGATGATGCCCGCGCCCGCCGCGATGAGGGCCGGGAGGCGGCGCTGGGCGACCTGGCCGCCGCCGAGGACGACCACGCGGCGGCCGGTGAGGCGGAGGCCTACGGGGTAGGCGGGGTGTTCGGCCATGAGGGTGCGGCTCCTGTTGCGGCGGTGGTTCGGTAGCCCTGACGTGCGGATTTTACGGCGCGGGTGTTCGGGGTGGCACAGGTGTCCGGTGGCTGGGCGTCGTCACCGGGTGCGGGTGCGTGAGTCCGTGCCCACGGACCCACGCGCACCACAGGAGCCTTACTTCTCAGTCACTCCCGCCGAATCGAACGTCGCCACCTCGTGCATCGCTCGGGCCGTGCTCTGGACCAGGGGGAGGGCCAGGAGGGCGCCTGTGCCCTCGCCCAGGCGGAGGTCCAGGTCGACCAGGGGGCGCAGGCCGAGCTTGTTCAGGGCGGCCACGTGGCCCGGCTCGGCGCTGCGGTGACCCGCGATGCAGGCGGCCAGGACCTCCGGGGCGATCGCGCGGGCCACCAGGGCGGCGGCGCCGGCGCTGACGCCGTCCAGGATCACCGGCGTGCGCAGGGACGCGCCGCCGAGGAGGAGGCCGACGATGGCGGCGTGTTCGAAGCCGCCGATCGCGGCGAGGACGCCGACCGGGTCGGCCGGGTCCGGCTGGTGGAGTTCGAGGGCACGGCGGACGACCTCGGTCTTGCGGGCGAGGGTCTCGTCGTTGATGCCGGTGCCCCGGCCCGTGACCTCGGCCGGGTCCGCACCCGTGAAGACGGAGATCAGGGCGGCGGAAGCGGTCGTGTTCGCGATGCCCATCTCGCCGGTGAGGAGTGCCTTGTTGCCGGCGGCGACCAGGTCGCGGGCGGTGTCGATGCCCACCTCGATGGCCTGCTTGGCCTCCTCGCGGGTCATCGCCGGGCCGGTGGTCATGTCCGACGTACCGGCCCTGACCTTGCGCGGCAGCAGGCCCGGCGTGGCCGGGAGGTCGGCGGCGACGCCCACGTCGACGATGCAGACCTCGGCGCCCACCTGGGTGGCGAAGGCGTTGCAGACGGCGCCGCCGCCGAGGAAGTTGGCCACCATCTGGGCCGTGACTTCCTGCGGCCAGGGGGTGACCCCCTGCGCGTGCACGCCGTGGTCGCCGGCGAAGATCGCGACGGCCGCGGGTTCCGGGATGGGCGGCGGGCACTGGCGGGACAGGCCCGACAGTTGCGCGGAGATGATCTCCAGCATGCCCAGCGCACCGGCCGGCTTGGTCATACGCTTCTGGCGCTCCCACGCCTCGCCGAGCGCCTTGGCGTCGAGCGGGCGGATCTGCGCGACGGTCTCGGCCAGCAGGTCGTGCGGTTCCTCTCCGGGCAGGGCGCGGCGGCCGTACGTCTCCTCGTGCACGACCCACGACAGCGGGCGGCGCTTGGACCAGCCCGCCTGAAGCAGTTCGGGCTCGTCCGGGAACTCGTCGACGTAACCGACGCACAGATAGGCGATGATCTCGAGGTGCTCGGGCAGGCCGAGGGCGCGGACCATCTCGCGCTCGTCGAAGAAGCTGACCCAGCCGACGCCGAGGCCTTCGGCGCGGGCGGCGAGCCAGAGGTTCTCCACGGCCAGGGCGGCCGAGTACGGCGCCATCTGGGGCTGGGTGTGGCGGCCGAGGGTGTGGCGGCCGCCGCGGGTCGGGTCGGCGGTGACGACGATGTTCACCGGGGTGTCGAGGATGGCCTCGATCTTCAGTTCCTTGAACTGCTTGGCCCGGCCCTTGGGGAGGGACTTCGCGTACGCGTCGCGCTGGCGCATGGCCAGTTCGTGCATCGCTCGCCGGGTGTCGGCGGAGCGGATGACGACGAAGTCCCAGGGCTGCGAGTGACCGACGGAGGGTGCGTGGTGGGCGGCCTCCAGGACGCGGAGCAGCACCTCGTGCGGGATGGGGTCGCTGCGGAATCCGTTGCGGATGTCGCGGCGTTCGCGCATGACCTTCAGCACGGCCTCGCGCTCGGCGGGGTCGTAGCCGGGGGCGGCGGGGCCGGTGGACTGTCGTGCTTCTTCCACTGCGGCCGCGCTCTCTGCTTCGTGGCGTTCCTGGTCCGCCAGGTCTTCCTGTTCGGCGCCCCGGGTGTCCAGGTCGTCGGCGTTCTGTACGAGTTCGGCTTCGCCTTCGCGGGGTGCGGGGACGATGACCACGGGTTCCGCCTCGGGCTGGGCCGGCTGGGGGACGGCGGCCTGGGACTGCTGCGGGCCCTGGACATGCTGTCCGGCCTGCTCGTCCGGGGCCGGGCCGGGGAGTACGACGGTGACGTCCTCGACGGGGGCCGGGGTGCTCTCCGGGGGCTGCGGAGTGGGGGAAACCTCGGGGGCTTCCGGCGCCGCGGGGGTGGGG
>NZ_DF968434.1:0-1673 GCF_001270025.1 Streptomyces azureus
ACGCCCGAGAGCTACCTCGCCGGCCTCGAACTCCGCGCTTCGATGATCTGGCTCGGAGATCTCCTGCAGCAGCCGATTGATCACGACGTCACACAGGCCCTAGTGATGTTCTGCGGCTACACCGCTCCACCATCGATCAAGAACCGTCAGGACCAGTGTTGCCGTCCCCAGTACTGACTTCGGCTCGTCAGGGTGATCTTTGTCGATGTGCCTGATGGGCTCGCACTACGGGCTGCATCTCGTGCCGTGTGAGATACGCGGTGGGGGCGGGGTGACCGCTGCGGGGCGCCTGCGTCGGGAAGCCGTACGGCGGCAGGCAGCCGAGTTGCGGCGAGGCCGTCCGCAGGACCTCATTAGCACGGCATAGTTCCCGCACCTCGCGCCGCAACCGGGCGAGCTCTTCCTTCTCCTCAGTGGTGAGCAGGCCGTCACCGGCGTCGGCCTCGGCCTGCCTCATCCAGTTGCCCAGGGTCTCGTGATGCGCGCCGAGTTCCTCGGCCATGCGACCGATCACGTTCGGCTCGGCAGTCCGGTACGTCCGCACCGCGCGCTCACGCAATTCCAGCGGGTACCTCCTCGGGGCAGGCGTCGTCAGGACCCCTCTCATGAGACCCATCTGGCCTGCTGTCACCTTTCCGCGCATCTCGGTGGGGGCCTCATTGCGTCCTGCATGGTGTGTGTACGTCGTGGCGTGGGGCGGGCCGGGTCCTGGCCGCCACGAACCAAGTGCGGGACCATCATCCGATCAGCCCAATTCATGTCGGTCGCCGCGCGGCGTCATGCGGATGAAAGCCGATGATTACTCATCCGTAAGGGTGTCACCTGCTTGATGGAATTCCTGCTGATCCGCTATCAGGCTGCCCTCTGTGAAGAGAAAATGCGATTTGAATCGCACCTCGTAGGGAAAGTCGCTGATACGATCATCTCGCCTCGATGGCCTGAGACAGGTAAAGCGTCGTTCTGTGCTGAATTCGAGGCGAGGTTCTGGCTGGTCAAGCAGCCACTGCTGGAGAAGAACCCCGAACCGTATCTACCGCTGCACGTCCTGCCGGTACTGGCACTTCACCGGATCCCCTCACTGGACCAGCCAGAACAAGCGGAGGCGGACTATGGGAGAAGGGAAGCCATTTCAAGACAGAGCCGTAAGAGAAGGGGAAAGAGCTGATGAGGAACCCGACGCAGGCGTGTGATGCACCACCCGAGGCCCAACTCCTGCGGCAGGCGCCCCCCTCGATCCCCGGCATGCAAGGCGTACAGATTCCGCACAGCACCTGTGCCGGTCCGGCAGTGATCAACCCTCGTAAGTGCACCGGCCGACGGGCTGTGGCCCGGTCCGGTCCTGGACCAGTTCTTTCCACTCCAGGGCTGGCTTCTACCCTTTCTACGAGCAGGAAGACGACGAGATTGCGACAGAAACTGAGCAGGGGATTGGTCGTGGCCGTCGCCGCGACGGGCATCGTGCCCCTGTATGGCATTCCGGCGTTGGCGGACTCGCCCGCCGAGACTCCCGTGAACACCAGTCGTGCGAGCACGCACGGATCGCACGGTGCTCCCCACGGCTCCGCCTCCGGCGGTGACCGTGAGCCCGGCGGTCACGGCGGCGACGACGGTGGTTACGGCGACGACTTGGATGCGCCGGGAGGTTACGGGGGTACGCCGTCGACGCAGTCTCC
>NZ_DF968435.1:0-10125 GCF_001270025.1 Streptomyces azureus
CGGGGATCAGCTCCCCGGCGCGCACGTCCCTGCACAGGAACATCCCCGCCGACGGCTCCCACAGCCGCTCCACCAGGGCGGCGGTGAGCCGCTCGGCGCCGCCCTGGTGGAGCGGAGCCGCCGCGCCCAGCTCGCGGGCGATCCGGGCCAGGGCGTGCTCGGAGGCGATGAGCAGGGCGTTGAACGCCGGGTCCTCCACGGCGAAGTCGCCCGCCCGTCTCCCCCCACCACCCTCAACCGAGGCCCTGCGGGCCGCCCCTCCGATTCCACCGTCTGCGTACCCGCGGTCCCGGTAGTCGCTCGCCAGCCGTACGTACCGCCCGTAGTCCAGATCCGTCGGCCGGTCCTCGGGGGCGCCGTGGTCGAGGTCGGCGCGGCGGAAGGAGCCGGCCGGGGCCGGAGTGACCCGGGAGAGCGGACGGTCCCAGCAGGGGCTGTTGTCCATACCCTGTTCCCAGGGGTGCACGACGGACACCAGTCCGCCTCCGCCCAAGTCGCGCCGGTGCAGCAGATACCGGTGCCAGGCCGCGAGCCGGGGATACGCCCGGGCGAGGAAGCCGCGCGCCCGGGACAGACCGGGGTCGGCGAGGTGCACCAGCCACGCGGCCAGCGCGTGGACCGGTGGCTGCACGATCCCGGAGGTCTGTACGGTGCGCGGGGCGCCCGCGGAGTGCCCCGCGGTCGAGGAGCGCCAGAAGTCGGGGCTCGGGAAGTACGCGTCGAGCGGGACGGAGGGGTTGAAGACGATGTGCGGGACCCGTCCGTCCGCCCACTGGGCCGCCAGCAGCGTCTCCAGCTCCGTCTGTGCCCGTAACGGCGACACGTGCCTCAGGCCGATCGCGATGAACGCCGAGTCCCAGGACCACTGGTGCGGATACAGACCGCGCGAGGGCACGGTGGACGTGCCCGTCCAGCCGGCCTCCAGCACGGCGGCGGCCCTGACATGCAGGGGTGGCGCGGCACTGGGCGGATCGTATGCAACGGTTCGTCCCGTGGGACGAGAAGCGCGTTGGGCGGTGCTGTCCACTCGGGGCTCTCCGGAAAGACGTCCAGCCGGCCGGTTCGGCTGCGGCTACCGTGGGGTTACGTCTATTTAACACGCAAAACCCACTATGTAAGGCAAGGTTGAGAAACACAAGGGGGTGTGCATGACCGGACGGCCCGTCAGAGCGGGACGAGGTGCCGGCCAGGCGAGCGCCGGCGAACTGCTCGAACTGGTGCGCAGTCGCCGCGCCGTGACCCGGGGTGCGCTCCAGCAGGCGACCGGTTTGTCCCGGGCCACCGTCGGGCAGCGGCTCGACCGGCTCTTCCGCGCGGGCTGGCTGCGCGAGGGCGCCGGGGGGCCGGTGGACTCCCCGCTGGGCGGGCGCCCCTCCATCACTCTGGAGTTCGACGACGAGCACGCGGTGGTCCTGGCCGCCGACCTCGACACCCGGCACGCGCGGGCGGCGGTGCTGTCGCTGAGCGGCGAGATCCTCGCCGAGCACTCCGGCACCCTCGTCGTCGACGACGGGCCGGACCTCGTGCTGGGCGAACTGGGCCGCTGGTTCGGCGAGTTGCTGGAGAAGGCCGGACGCGGGGCCGAGTCGGTGTGCGGCGTCGGACTCGCCGTGCCCGGCCCGGTGGACACCGAGACCGGCCGCGTCGTCCAGCCGCCGATCATGCCCGGCTGGGACGGCTACGACATAAGGAGCCGGCTGGCCCGGGCGCTCACCGAGCACACGGGCGCCGCCGAGGTGCCGGTGCTGGTGGACAACGACGCCAACCTCATGGCCTACGGCGAACAGCGCACCGGCTATCCCGACTGCTCAGCCTTCGTGCTGGTCAAGGTCTCCACCGGCATCGGTGCCGGGGTCGTGGTGGACGGCGCGGTGTTCCGGGGTATCGACGGGGGCGCCGGGGACATCGGGCACATCCGGGTGCCGGAGGGCGCCCAGACGCTGTGCCGGTGCGGTTCGTACGGCTGCCTGGCCGCCGTCGCGAGCGGTGGCGCGGTGGCGCGGCGGCTGGCGGAGACCGGGGTGCGGGCGGCCTCCGGCTCGGACGTACGGGACCTGCTGGCGTCCGGGCATCCCGAGGCGGTCGGTCTCGCCCGGGAGGCCGGGCGCCGGGTCGGGGACGTGCTGGCGACCGTGGTGACGCTGCTCAACCCCGGGGTGCTGATGATCGCCGGGGATCTGGCCGGAACCCCGTTCCTCACGGGTGTGCGCGAACTGCTCTACCAGCGGGCGCTGCCCCGCTCCACCGCCCACCTGGACGTCGTGACGTCACGGCTCGGCGAGCGGTCCGGGCTGGTCGGGGCCGGGGCGATGGTCGTGGAGCATCTCTACGCCCCCGAGCGGGTCGAGGAGCGGCTGCGCGCCCTCGGGGTGTGACGGGGACATTTCGGCCCCGAGACGCGTCCGCATGGTGAAATCCCGTCGGCTGTGGCAGCGTGATTCTCGCCACCCTTGATAAGGGTTGCGCTCAGATGAGCGGAGCTTGAGCGGCTGCACTTCTCCAAAGGGTGGCACTGAGTGCCACCCTTTGATCGTTCATCGAGCGAAATCAATCGTGTCGAACCTCGCTCATTTGAGCGCTCGGCGGGGTTCACGGAGGTCCATGCGTTCAAGAAGTGAAAACATGTGGCTGTGATCGCTTGCTCAGCCTTGACTTTCGATCCACTGGCGGACGAGTGGTTACAGGCGTATGACGCGCGAGTGGACGTACCCAGAAGCCTTTGATCTGGGTATGTTCCTCGCCGTCAGGGCAGCCACCGCGTCCTCGAGGAGTCGAGACCCGTGTCGGAAAACAAAGATCCCCACGTAGCTGAGCACGGTAAGAGTGTTGAGGGCGTGAAGTTCGTTTACGACTTCACCGAGGGCAACAAGAACCTCAAGGACCTCCTCGGTGGCAAGGGCGCGAACCTCGCCGAGATGACGAACCTGGGCCTTCCCGTCCCGCCCGGCTTCACCATCACCACCGAGGCGTGCAAGGTCTACCTGGACAGCGGCGAGGAGCCGGCGGCACTGCGTGACGAGGTGAGTGCGCACCTCGACGCGCTGGAGCAGCGCATGGGCAAAAAGCTCGGCCAGGCCGACGACCCGCTGCTGGTGTCGGTGCGGTCGGGCGCCAAGTTCTCCATGCCCGGCATGATGGACACCGTCCTCAACATCGGTCTCTCCGACAAGTCGGTGCAGGGCCTGGCCAAGCAGGCCGGCGACGACCGCTTCGCCTGGGACTCCTACCGCCGCCTCATCCAGATGTTCGGCAAGACCGTCCTCGGCGTCGACGGCGAGCTCTTCGAGGACGCGCTGGAGAAGGCCAAGGAGACCAAGAAGGTCACGGTCGACACCGAGCTGGAGGCCGCCGACCTCAAGAAGCTCGTCACCAAGTTCAAGAAGATCGTCAAGACCGAGGCCGGCCGGGACTTCCCGCAGGACCCGCGTGAGCAGATGGACCTCGCCATCCACGCGGTCTTCGACTCCTGGAACACCGACCGCGCCAAGCTCTACCGCCGCCAGGAGCGCATCCCGCACGACCTGGGCACGGCCGTCAACGTCTGCTCCATGGTCTTCGGCAACCTCGGCCCCGACTCCGGCACCGGCGTCGCCTTCACCCGCGACCCCGCCTCCGGCCACCAGGGCGTCTACGGCGACTACCTCCAGAACGCGCAGGGCGAGGACGTGGTCGCGGGCATCCGCAACACCGTGCCGCTCGCGGACCTGGAGCGGATCGACAAGAAGTCGTACGACCAGCTGATGCAGATCATGGAGACGCTGGAGAACCACTACAAGGACCTCTGCGACATCGAGTTCACCATCGAGCGCGGTGTGCTGTGGATGCTCCAGACCCGGGTCGGCAAGCGCACCGCGGGCGCGGCCTTCCGCATCGCGACCCAGCTGGTGGACCAGGGCCTGATCGACGAGGCCGAGGCGCTCACCCGCGTCAACGGCGCCCAGCTCGCGCAGCTGATGTTCCCGCGCTTCGACGAGAGCGCGAAGGTCGAGACGGTCGGCCGGGGCATCGCGGCCTCCCCGGGCGCGGCGGTCGGCAAGGCGGTCTTCGACTCCTACACCGCCGTCAAGTGGTCGCGTTCGGGCGAGAAGGTCATCCTGATCCGCCGCGAGACCAACCCCGACGACCTGGACGGCATGATCGCCGCCGAGGGCATCCTGACCTCGCGCGGCGGCAAGACCTCCCACGCGGCCGTGGTCGCGCGCGGCATGGGCAAGACCTGTGTCTGCGGTGCGGAGGAGCTGGAGGTCGACACCAAGCGCCGCCGGATGACCGTGCCGGGCGGGCACGTCGTCGAGGAGGGCGACGTCGTCTCCATCGACGGCTCGACGGGCAAGGTCTACCTCGGCGAGGTGCCGGTCGTGCCGTCCCCGGTCGTGGAGTACTTCGAGGGCCGGATGCACGCCGGTGCCGAGGACGCCGACGAGCTGGTCGAGGCGGTCCACCGCATCATGGCGTTCGCCGACCGCAAGCGCCGTCTGCGCGTGCGGGCCAACGCGGACAACGCCGAGGACGCGCTGCGGGCCCGCCGCTTCGGCGCCCAGGGCATCGGCCTGTGCCGCACCGAGCACATGTTCCTCGGCGACCGGCGCGAGCTGGTGGAGCGGCTGATCCTGGCCGACACCCAGGCCGAGCGCGAGGAATCCCTCAAGGAACTGCTGCCGCTCCAGAAGCAGGACTTCGTCCAGCTCTTCGAGTCGATGGACGGCCTCCCGGTCACCGTCCGGCTGCTGGATCCGCCGCTGCACGAGTTCCTGCCCGACATCACGGAACTGTCGGTGCGCGTCGCCCTCGCCGAGTCCCGCCAGGAGCCGCACGAGAACGAACTGCGCCTCCTCCAGGCCGTGCACCGGCTCCACGAGCAGAACCCGATGCTGGGCCTGCGCGGTGTGCGCCTGGGCCTGGTCATCCCCGGCCTGTTCACCATGCAGGTCCGGGCGATCGCCGAGGCCGCCGCCGAGCGCAAGGCCGCCAAGGGCGACCCGCGCGCCGAGATCATGATCCCGCTCGTCGGCACGGTGCAGGAGCTGGAGATCGTGCGCGAGGAGGCCGACAAGGTCATCGCCGAGGTCGAGGCGGCCTCGGGTGCGCAGCTCAAGCTGTCCATCGGCACGATGATCGAGCTGCCGCGCGCCGCCCTGACCGCCGGTCAGATCGCCGAGGCGGCCGAGTTCTTCTCCTTCGGCACGAACGACCTGACGCAGACGGTGTGGGGCTTCTCCCGGGACGACGTGGAGGCCAGCTTCTTCACCGCGTACCTGGAGAAGGGCATCTTCGGCGTCTCCCCGTTCGAGACGATCGACAAGGACGGCGTCGGCTCCCTGGTGAAGCTCGCCGCACAGGCCGGCCGTGAGACCCGGCCCGACCTCAAGCTCGGCGTCTGCGGCGAGCACGGCGGCGACCCGGAGTCGGTCCACTTCTTCCACGAGGTGGGACTCGACTACGTCTCCTGCTCCCCGTTCCGCATCCCGGTGGCCCGTCTGGAGGCCGGCCGGGCGGCGGTCCAGGCGGAGGGCAGCGACCACCGGTAGGCCACGCCGAGTGACCGGAAGCCGGAGCCGCGGCCTGTCACACCGACCCTCACGGACGGGGCGGCGGCTCCGGAGCACGAAAGAGGGCGGCACCCGTGCGGGGGTGCCGCCCTCTCGGGGCAGGGGCGGCGACGGAGTTCCCCGCGGTCGACCGCGCCGGTTCGGGAACACCGCTCCGGTTGGGTATCACCCCCACGCGGGGGCGGTGAACATGCTGGCCGCGTTGTATCCCGAGTGAGGGTAGGGGGCGGTCCAGGACATCGCCTCCGGCTGGGTGCGGGCGAAGTCCGCGGCCACCAGGGTGGCCAGCTCGAAGTACGCCTCGCGGGTCTGCGGCCTCATCTCGGCCAGGTCGACCTCCGAGCCGGAGGCGAGGTGCTCGTCGAACGGAACCACCACCACGCCCCGGCAGCGGGCGCGGAAGTGATCCAGGATGCCGTTCACCTCGACTCTCTTGTTCTTCTTACGGGCCTCGGAGACCACGGTGATGCTCCGCTTGACGAGGTCGTCATAGTGGTGTGCGGAGAGCCAGTCCAAGGTGGTGCTGGCGCTGGTCGCGCCGTCCACGCTGGGGGTGGTGACGACGATCAGCTGGTCGGCGAAGTCCAGGACACCCCGCATCGCGCTGTGCAGCAGGCCGGTGCCGGAGTCGGTCAGGATGATCGGGTAGTGCTGCCCGAGGCAGTTGACCACCTTTCTGTAGTCCTCGTCGCTGAACGCCGTCGACAGAGCGGGGTCGACCTCGTTGGCGAGGATCTCCAGGCCGCTCGGGGCCTGCGAGGTGAAACGCCGTACCGCCATGTAATGGGTGAGGTTGGGGATCTCGGCCACCAGGTCGCGGATGGTGGCACCCGTCTCGCGGCGCACGCGATGGCTGAGCGTGCCCGCGTCCGGATTGGCGTCGATCGCGACGACCCGGTCCTGGCGCTGGGAGGCGAGCGTCGCGCCCAGGGCGGCAGTGGTGGTGGTCTTGCCGACGCCACCCTTGAGACTGATGACGGCGATCTTGTAACACTGCATCACCGGCGTACGGAGGATGGCCAGCTTGTGCTGGCGCTCCCGCTCCGCGGCCTTGCCCATGATGCGGAACCAGGCGTGGTCACCGCGGTCACCGCGCCGCTTGCGCAGCAGGCGGTCGGAGGAGAGCTCGACAGCCGCACTGTGCCCCAGGGTCCCGCTGCGGTCCCGCCCCGGCCAGTAGGCCGGAGCGGGCGGCGACGGTTGACGAGCGGGTGCCGGCGCGGCACCGCCGTAGCCCGGCGGCTGCATCACCCTGGCAGAGGGTGCCACCGGAGGCTGTGCACCCAGGTTGTTCCCCGCGGGCACCGTGGTGTGGTGCTCCGCCCTGCCCTCCTGCGGCGGCACGGCCTCATGGGCCTGCTGGGTGCCGGTCACCGGCTCCGCCGGGGCGACGGCCGGGAACGCGCCGGACGCCTCTTGCGGTGTAGAGCCGGCTTCGCCGGAGCCCTCCCCGCCCGCGCGGGGCGCGGGATCGCCGACGCAGGTGTCGGGTTCGTTCGTCACGCTTTTTCCCTTCAGTGAGTTGGAGCGTAGGTCGAGAGCAGTGCCGACGGGGTTGCGTCGGTACCCGGAAGGCAGCACGTCGGCGTGCCGGCCAGGCCTGTGACCTGGTGCCTCTGTGCGGTGGGAGGGCCCGATCGGAACGAGGGCGACCGGTGGCCGGCCCGTGCCGGAGCCTCCGGTCCGCAGCTCGGGCGGGCCGGCGATGCCCAGGCGTCCGTGGCCGCCGTCCGGGTGGTGCGCCTGGCCGCCTGCGAAGCCGAAGGCCGGACGCGCGCTCTGCCCGGCAGGCAGCTCGCGCGGTCTGTGGCCCGGCCGATGCGGGAGAGCGGCGTCCGCGCGGTTCGGCCGGGATCCTGTGACACCGATGGGCGGCGACGACGCGGTGAGGGGGTTTGGCGGGTCCGCGCGGACCAACCTGCCGCTTTCGTCGAACCGCAGTCCCAGAGATATGAACTGCTCCACTGTCAGGACCCGCTTTTCCGGGCGCCAGGCAGGTGCCGACGGCCGCCAGGCACCCGTTCCGCCAGGGCCGCGCCCCACCTGTGTCGCGTACGCGGCGCGGAAACCCCGACCGGCTCCCAACGCGTGCTGGACCTCGGGTGGAACCTCGAGCCGGCTGCGCACGCGGAAATGCCCGGCTTTCATGCTCTCCACCCGGTGCAGTTGAACCTTCACCGGGCCTACGAACGAGTAGTCCTGTTCTTCGGCGTACTCGCGCACCTTCTCGACCAGTTCCTCGCCGAGCATCACCAGGCACGGGCTGTGTCGTTCGTGGTCGCTCGGGCTGAGCTCGACGATGAAGGCGTTGGGCGCCATCGTGCAGTCCCGGTTCCAGATCCTGGCGTTGATGTCGCACTCACGCCGGAGCGCGCCGGCGAACTCCATGGGGTGCACCGCGGATTTGAAGACCTTGGAGAAGGTGCCGTCAACCAGAGCCTCGAAGACCTGTTCGATCTTGTCCAGTGTTCCCACTGCAGCCTCCGGGGGTGCCTATCTGCCGCGATGCAGTCAGGCAAGGCGATGATCTTACTATTAGTACTTATATAGCCACCCACAGTGACCGCACTTGGGGGGCCGCCTCAATTCACCGGATCGGACGCAGACCTCCGCCTCCAGGCTTCTGGGGACGCAAAAGGGCGGCACCCGCGCCGAGGTGCCGCCCTCTGTCGTGCCTCGGTCTCCCGCGGCAGGGGAGGTTACGAGCGGAACGGGCCCTTCACCTCGTACGTGATGCCGCCCGACGAACTGCCCGTCGTGCCGCGCTGGCTCGAGAAGTACAGGCGGCTGCCGTCCGGAGAGAACGCCGGGCCGGTGATCTCCGAGCCGGACTGTCCGTCGACGCGGAGGAAGGGGGCGACCACGTCGGTCGGGGTGATCACGCAGATCTCCATGGTGCCGCCGTCCTCCGCGACGAACAGGTCGCCGGAGGAGGAGCCGGTGACGTTGTCGACACCCGTGAGGGGAGCCGTGCCGGACGTCACCAGGGAGTCGTCGTAGGCGAGTTCGATGGTCTGGGAGCCCGCGTTGTACTGCCAGACGCGGTTGTCGCCCTTGGTGGTGAACCAGCAGGTGTCGTTCGCGTAGTAGCAGCCCTCGCCGCCGTTGAAGCGCTTGGCGCCCGAGACCTGGCTGCGGGTGGCGGTCGCGCCGGAGGGGTCGGGGACCCGGGCCCAGGTGACCGGGCCGCTCGTACCGCTGCCGGCCACCAGGACCTCCAGCGTGCCGGAGGACAGGTCGCCCCAGGTCGTCGGGCGGAAGCGGTAGAAGCAGCCGTCGGTGACGTCCTCGGTCAGGTAGACGACCTGGCGGACCGGGTCGGCCGCCGCCGCCTCGTGCTTGAAGCGGCCCATGGCGTCGCGGCGCACCGCCGCCTTCGTGCCCCAGGGGTCGGTCTCGTAGACGTAGCCCCGGTCCACCTCCTCGCAGGACAGCCAGGTGTTCCACGGCGTCTTGCCGCCGGCGCAGTTCTGCCGGGTGCTGGACAGGATGCGGTACGCGCCGGTGATCGCGCCGGTCGAGGAGAACCTCACCGCGCTCGCGCCGCCCGAGGGATTGATCTCGGAGTTGGAGACATAGATCCAGCCCGTGCCGTCGGCGTAACAGGCGCCGCCGTCCGGCGCGTTGTGCCAGGTGTACGACGTGCTCCCGACCCGCTGGCCCGACCGGGCGATCACCCGGCTGGTGAAGCCGCTGGGGAGCCTGATGCCGTTGGCGTCCGGGGAGCCCAGCGGCCCGTAGGGGCCGGTGCCGGGCTGGGCCGGGGCCGCGTACGCGGCGCCGCGCCACAGGGTTCCGCCCAGGGCGGCCGAAGTGCCGCCGAGGACGGCCGCACGCAGGAGGCTACGACGTTCCACTCTCACTCCAAGAGGTGCCGTACCGCCCTGCCGCCGGTCGACGGCAGGGTTGTGCGTGGGGGGAGGCGGGAGGGACGCTATGGGGACAGGATTGACGGGGCATGGACAACTCGTGGCCGTGGGGCGGCAGGCTGTGTGCCGCCTGTGGGTCCGACGGGGTGCCCGAGGGGCTCGCCTTGTTGTTCGTGGGCTCATGCGGGCAGCGCCGGTGCCTCCCGTCTCCGGCCGCTCCTCGGCCGGTCGGTGCCCGGCCCGTGCCCCTCGGCCGGCGGTCGTACGGACGGCAGCCGGACCGCCACGTCCAGGCCGCCCGTCGCCGCCGCGTGCAGGGTCGCCTCGCCGCCGCTGGCGTGGGCGAGGCGCTGCACCAGGGCGAGGCCGAGTCCCGAGCCACCCTTGGGAGCGCCCGGGGCGCGCCAGAAGCGGTCGAAGGCGCGGGCCCGCTGCTCCTCCGTCAGGGCCCTCGTCGGTGACGTGCAGGTCGACCCAGCGCGGGCGGCTGTCGCGCAGGGCGGGGCGGGGCGGGGCCGGCATCCGCAGCTCGATCGTGACGGTGCTGCCGGGCGGGGACGCCCGCAGGGCGTTGGGCAACAGGTTGTCCATGATCTGCTCGACGGCTCCCGGCGCCGCGAGCACGGGGCCGACGCTGCCCGCGAAGAGCACGAGGGAGACGTCCTCGCGGGCGAACAGGGGCTGCCAGGTGCGGTGCCGTTCCGATG
>NZ_DF968436.1:0-4740 GCF_001270025.1 Streptomyces azureus
CTCTGGTTCCGCTCTGATCAGCGGCCCGGCTCGGCCCCCCTCGGTCCCGCCTGGGGGGCCCGCAGCGCGTCCACGGCAAGGCGGGCCGCCGTGCCGATGACCGCGTCGGCGGCGGGCTGAAGAGCGGAGGTGCGGGCCGTGCGCGTGAAGACGGCGACGGCGTAGCGGCCCCCGTCGGGGTACTCGACGACGCCGACCTCGTTGCGCACGGTCGGCAGACTGCCCGTCTTGCCCGCCACGTGGACGTCGTCGAAGGGAAACCCGGACGCGAGCCGGTGCGGCCACACCTGGAGCCCGAGGACCCGGCGGATGGCCGCGCCGTGCTCGGGCGTGCACGCCTCGTCGCGCCAGACGGCGGCGAGCAGACGCGTCATGTCACGCGGGGTGCTGTGGTTGGTACGGGCCGGGTCCAGTGCCCGCAGCCGTGCGACGACGTGCGGGTCGGCCAGCGACCGCGCGCCGCCGGGGCCGGCGTCCTCCTTGATGGTGGCGAGGAGTTCGCCGAAGGTGTGGACGGCGTACGTGCGGGTGAGGCCCAGGCGGGCCGTGGTGCGGTTGACGGCTTCGAGACCGACGCGGGCCAGCAGCAGGTCGGCGGCGGCGTTGTCGCTGACGGACATCATCAGATAGGCGAGGTCGCGCAGCGACAGCCGGGCGCCGTCGAGCATGGCGGCAAGGCCCGTCGGGCCGGTGGTGCGGCCCTCCGGCGGGGACTCGACCTGCTCGGTGAGGTCCAGGATCCCCGCCGCGGCCTGCTCGTGCAGCGAGACCAGCAGACAGAGCTTGTGGACGCTGGCGGTGCAGACCGGCTGGTCCGCCCCGGCGTCGAGCTGCGCGCCGCTGTCGATGTCGACGGCGTGCAGCCGGCCGGTGACCCCGGCGTCGGCGAAGGCCGCGTGGATGCGGGCGAGGGCGTCGGTCACAGCCAGTACTCCGATGCCGGGCGCAGGTGCAACGGGCGGGAGGGCAGGTCGGGGGTCGCTTCGGCGGTGGTGCGCAGCGCGTGCGTGGCGGCCTCGGCGAACGCGGACACGGCGGCGTCCCCCCGCCCCGCGGGCCAGGCGACGGAGTGCCGCAGGGCCAGCGGGGCGCCGGTGAGGGGGCGCCATACGACACCCCCGCCCGAGTCCACGCCCTCTGCGGCCTCTGCGCCCTCTTTCGCGCGCCCGTGCGTGTCCCGTGGGCTGAAGGCCACCGCCTCCGTGGACAGCACCAGTCCGCGTACGAAGCTGGAGCCCAGGGCGTGGCGTACGGCGGGCGGGGTGTAGCCGTTGCGGGCGCAGGTGTTCAGGAGGTCGTCGTAGACGGCGGGGGCGCCGGGGCGGGGGAAGAGGATCAGGTCGTGGCCGGTGAGGGAGGCGAGCGGTACCTCGCCGAGCCGGGCCGCCGCCGCGCCGCGTGGCAGCAGCACGCCCAGTTCGCGCCGCAGCACCGGGCCCAGCTCCAGCCCGGAGACGTCGCACGGGTGGTGGATGAGCCCGACGTCCAGCTCGTGCGCGGCGAACCGTTCCAGTTGCTGGGCGGTGGACAGCTCGTGCAGTTCCAGCTCCAGGCCGCTCGCGCCCGCGCCGGTGAACCCCGCCAGCAACGCGGCGACGGTCTCCCCGGAGAGGTCCGGCGGCAGCGCGGCACGCAGCAGGCCGGTCTCGCCGTCCCGGATGCGGCGCGCGGTGGCCATGAACGCCTCGGAGCGGGCGAGCACCTCCCGGGCCTTTGCCAGCAGCAGCGCCCCGGGCTCGGTGAGGGCAACCTGTCGGCTGGTGCGTTCGAAAAGCCGGACGCCCAGGTGCCGCTCCAGGCGCTGAATGCGCTGCGAGAGCGGCGGCTGGGCCATGCCCAGCCGAGCCGCGGCACGGCCGAAGTGTGACTCTTCTGCAACAGCCACAAAGCACTCCAGGTGCCGCACCAGGTCCACGAGCAGGAAGCATATCCGTTTGGTATTGATCCGAGATTGATATCGGTCTTGGACAAGGTGCCCGGGCCGCTGTTGTTCTCGGCGCATGGATCACCACGACTACACCAGCGTCACGACCGGGGGCAGCAGACCGCGCCGGACGGCCCTGAGGGCCGTCACCGCGGGCGCGGTGGTGCTGGCCGTCGCCGTCGGCGGGGCGTACGCGGCCGGTCTCGGTCCCTTCGAGCGGGACCCCGGACCCGACCCCGCCGCCGGGAAACAGGCCCGCGCGTTCCTCGCCGACTGGGCCGCCGGCCGCCTGACGAGCGCGGCCGGCCGTACGACCAGCCCCGGCACGGCACAGCGGGTGCTGGACAGCTTCACCACCGGCCTCGACATCAGCAGACCGAAGCTCACCGCCAAGTCCGCGGCCGAGGGCGAGGACGGCACGGTCACCGTCCCGTTCACCGCCCGGATGCCCGTCGAGGGCCTGGGCGCCTGGACCTACGAGTCGAAGCTGCCGCTGCGCGAGCAGCGCGACGGCAGCTGGAAGGTGGACTGGAAGCTCTCCCTCGTCCACCCGCGCCTGAGCGACACCGAGAAGTTCCGCCTCGAACGCGAGGAGACGAAGCCCCCCGAGGTCACCGACCGGGAGGGAACGGCCCTGTCGGGTGCGGAGTTCCCCTCCCTGGGACCGGTCATGGCGCAGCTCGGCGGGGGTGGCGAGGGCACCGGCCCGCGCGGGGCGATCCACCTGGTCGACCGGGTCACCGGGAAGGTCGAGCGTACGGAGGCCACATTCGGCGCGCGGACGGTCCGGGACGCGGGCCCGGTCCGCACGACCCTCGACGCCGACTGGCAGGCCGCCGCCGAGAAGGCCCTGGGCGCCCACGCCGACGGCAAGAACGCCGCGCTCGTCGCCCTGCGGATCGACGACGGCGAGATCCTGGCCGTGGCGAACTCCCCGTCGTCCGGCTTCAACCGCGCCCTGTCCGGCACCTACGCGCCCGGCTCCACCTGGAAGATCGTCACCAGCAGCGCCCTGCTGCTCAAGGACGCCGTCGCACCGGACGACGTGGTGGACTGCCCCAAGTACCTCACGGTGGGGAAGCGGTTCCAGAACGTGGAGCTGTCCGAGCACCCGGGCGCCACCTTCCGCAAGGACTTCACCGAGTCGTGCAACACCGCCTTCATCAGCCTGCGCGACCGGCTCGACGACGGGGAGCCGGGCGATGTGGCCCGTAAGTACTTCGGCGTGGGCCAGGAATGGCACGTCGGGGCACCCTCGTACGACGGGTCGGTGCCCGTGCCGAAGGACGAGACGGAGAAAGCCGCCTCGATGATCGGCCAGGGCCGGGTGCAGGCCAACCCGCTGATCATGGCGTCCGTCACCGCCACGGCCGTCTCCGGCACCTTCCACCAGCCCTCGCTCACCGAGGGGAACGAGGACAAGACCAGCACGACCCCGCTGCCGGAGGGCGTCGTCGCCCAGCTGCGCGAGATGCTGCGCGCCACCGTCACCGACGGCACCGCGCGCATCCTGTCCGACCTGCCCGGCGAGATCGGCGCCAAGACCGGCACCGCCGAGGTCTCCGACGACCAGGACAACAACGGCTGGCTCGTCGCGCACCGCGGCAACGTGGCCGTCGCCTGTGTCGTCGAGGAGGGCGTCACCGGCGGCGGCTCCGCCGGGCCCGTCGTCCGCGGTCTGCTGGCCGCCGTCCCCGGCGATTCGCAGTGAGCAGGAGGCTCCTGGTGACGGGAGCCTCCGAGTGATCCGAGTCAGTGATCCGAGTGAGTGATCCGTGTGAAAGGAACACCCCGCATGCCCGCCGACGCGCCCGCCTCGTCCCGCCGCGCCTTCCTGGCCGCCGCGGCCTTACTCCCCCTCGCCGGCTGCGGCCCGGCCGACCGGGACACCGACCGCGCGGGCCCGGCCGCCACGACCACCCGGCCCACCCCGGAGCCGAGCCGCCGCACCCCCGCCCCGCCCGTCCACCGCCCGCGCCTGGCGGACCTGGAGCGCGAGTACGGCGCCCGCGTCGGCGTCTACGCCCTCGCGACCGGCACCGGCGCCACGGCGGTCCACCGCTCCGACGAGCGCTTCGCGTTCTGCTCGGTCTTCAAGGCCCTGGCCGCGGCGGCGGTCCTGCACCACCGCTCCCTCGACGGCCTGGACCGGCGCGTCACCTACACACGGGCCGACCTGAAGTCCACCACGCCGATCACCGGACGGCATGTCGCGACCGGCATGACCCTCCGTCAGCTCTGCGACGCCGCCGTCCGTTACAGCGACGGAGCGGCCGGCAACCTGCTCATGCGCGACCTCGGCGGCCCGGCGAAGCTCACCGCCTATCTGCGCGGACTCGGCGACACCGTCAGCCGCATGGACCACTACGAACCGGAACTGCACGACGTACCGCCGGAGGACCCCAGCGACACCACCACACCCCGCGCGATCGCCACCGACTTCCACAAGCTGCTCCTGGGCACGGCCCTGCCCGCCGGTGAACGCGCGCTGCTGACGGACTGGCTCTCGCGCAACGCCACCACGGTCGGCGCCCGCCGTATCCGGGCCGGACTCCCCAAGGGCTGGCAGGTGGCCGACAAGACCGGCACCGGCAACTACGGCAGGGCCAACGACATCGCGATCGTCCGCCCGACCCGCACCGAACCGCTCGTCCTGGCCGTCATGACCGACCGGCGCGGCTACGACGCCGCACCCTCTGACGCCCTGATCGCCGAAGCCACCGCACGGACCATCACCGCCCTGGGGCTCTAGAGGCAACGCCGTTCAGTTAGGCGTGGGGGCTGTTCGTCAAGGCTGGTGAACGAGGCAGCGGAGC
>NZ_DF968437.1:0-17678 GCF_001270025.1 Streptomyces azureus
GCCGGGCGTGCAGGGTGATCACCTGGGAGCGGCGCAGGAGTTCGTCCAGCGAGGTCACGCGCAGTCCGTGGATCTCGCCGTGCACATACGGGTCGTACACCATCACCCGCGCCCCGAACGCGCACAGCACCCGCGCGACCCGGCTGCCGACGGCCCCGTACCCGACCAGCCCGACGGACAGGTCCTCCAGCTCCAGACCGCTCTGCTCGTACGTGTAGTACGTCGCTCCCTCCCAACTGCCCTGCCGGGCCAGCGGGTCGTGGGCCTGGGGAATGCGGCGCAGGGCGGCCAGCATCATGGCGACGGTGAACTCGGCGGTGGCGGCGGCGTTGCGGCCGGGCGCGAAGCACACCCGC
This sequence comes from Streptomyces azureus, assembly GCF_001270025.1. Classification (NCBI taxonomy): domain Bacteria; kingdom Bacillati; phylum Actinomycetota; class Actinomycetes; order Kitasatosporales; family Streptomycetaceae; genus Streptomyces; species Streptomyces azureus. The sequence continues at coordinate 357 of NZ_DF968437.1, forward strand.
ACGTCACGCCGCTTCGCCGCGTCCAGGTTGACGTTCACCGGCCCGCCCCGGCAGACCACGACCAGCTTCAGATCCGGGCAGGCCGCGAGGACCCGTTCGGTGACCGGCCCCATCTGCGTGACCAGCACCTGCGCCCCGGACAGCGCCTCGATCATCTCGTCCTCGGCGTCACTGGCCTCCTGCACCTCGGCGACCGGCCCGAACGGCTCCAGCGGCCAGCCGAGCCTCAGTTCCCTGACCTCCGCCCGCCCCACTTCGTGCTCCACCGCTCGCGTGATCAGCGACGGCAGGACGAAGTGGTCACCGGCGGCCACGACACGCACGCTGTTTCCGTCAGTCATCGCAGGGCTTCTCCTGTCTCGGCGTCGAAGACATGGGTGTGCTGGAGGTCGGCGGCGACCCGGACCCGCTCGTCGTGGGCGAGCCGCACCTCGGGATCGGTGAGGACGAGCAGGTGCCGTTCGGCACCGTCGAGAGCCAGGGTCGCGATGCCCGACTCCAACAACGGCTCATGGGCGACGACCCGGGCGGGCAGGCCGTCTTCGGCGGTGAGCCGGACGTCCTCCGGGCGGATCCCGACCACCACCTCCCGCCCCGCGTCCACCGGCACGGGCAGCGCGATCCGCACCGCGTCGGAGAGGCGGGCGTGGCCGTCGCGGTCGGCGATGCCGGGCAGCAGGGCGATCGCGGGCTCGCCGACGAAGTCCGCGACGAACACGTTGGCCGGGTTGTCGTAGATCTCGTAGGGGGTGCCGAGCTGCTGGATGACGCCGTCCTTCATCACGGCGATCCGGTCGGCGAGGGAGAGGGCCTCCTCCTGGTCGTGGGTGACCAGGATCGTGGTGTGGCCCAGGTCCTTCTGGATGCGCTTGAGTTCGCGGCGGGTGGTGTCGCGCTGGGCCGCGTCCAGGTGGGAGAGGGGTTCGTCGAGGAGCAGCACGTCCGGTTCGCGGACCAGGGCCCGGGCCAGGGAGACGCGCTGCTTCTGGCCGCTGGACAGGCCGGCCGGGCGGGCGTCGAGGAGGTCGGTCAGTCCGACCCGTTCGGCGATCTCCTTCACCTTGCGGTCGACGTCTCCACGAGTCCTGCGGCCCCGGGCCTTCAGCCCGAACGCCAGGTTCTCCGCCACCGACAGCGGCGGATACAGCGCGTAGTTCTCGAACGCGACCCCGATGTTCCGCTGCTGCGCGGGCCGTTCGACCACCGACGCCCCGCCGACCAGGATGTCCCCGCCGGTCACCGGCTCAAGACCGGCGATCATGCGGAGGGTAGTCGACTTGCCGCAGCCGGATGGACCGAGCAGCCCGAGCAGTTCCCCGGACCCGAGGTTCAGGTCTATCCCGCGTACGGCGTCCACCGCCGGCCGCCCCCGCGACCGATAGGTCTTCCGCAGCTCACGTAGCTCCAGTCCCGTCATGGCCGTCCCCTCTTTTCGGGCTCGTTCGCCTCCAAGGCGCCTTCAGCCGGTGTCGAGGCCGCGACCGTGCTCGACCCTCCGGGCCTCCGCGCGCTCCCACCCTCGACACCGGCGCGCCCCTACGGCTCACTCACGGGCGTCGCGCAGACCTCGTAACGGACCTTGTGCTCGTCCAGATCCCGCAGCGCCTCCGCCGACGCCCCGTCGTCCACCAGGAGCAGATCGAAGCGGGACAGCGGGACGACCCGGTGCAGGGCGACCCGGCCGAGCTTGGTGTGGTCGATCAGCAGGACGTTCCGCGCGGCCGCGTCGAGCATCGCCCGCTTCACGGACACGATGTGCTGCTCCTGGTGGTAGGCGTAACCCCCGTGCACCGCCGACGTGGAGGCGAAGCACACGTCCACCCGCAACTGCTCGACCGCCTCCACGCAGGACACCCCCAGGAAGGAGGAGTGCAGCGGGTCGTAGTCGCCGCCGAGCGCCATCAGGTGGATGCCCCGCTGGTCGGCCAGCAGGTTGATCGCCTCCAGGAAGTTGGTGACGACCGTCAGCGGCGTGACCTCGCCCGTGCGCAGGCGCCGGGCTATCTCCAGGGTGGACGTGGAGTCGTCCAGCAGGATCGCCATGCCGGGCTCCACCATCCGCAGCGCGTGCTCGGCGACGGCGGCCTTCTCGGCCCGCATGCTCTTCAGCCGGTACTGCACGTTCGACTCGAAGACCCCCGACGGCTGCGCGGTCACCCCGCCCCGGAACTTCCGTACGATGCCCTGCCGTTCGAGCTCGTCGAGGTCCCGGTGGATGGTCATCAGGCTCACCCCGAACCGCTCGGCGAGCTCCGCCGCCGTCGCCGAGCCGTCGGCCAGCACCTGTTCGGCCATGGCGGCCTGCCGCGCGGCCGGCCCCTGCTGTCCACCACTGCTGCTCATGACTGTGTCTCTATCCGTCGTCCCGGTCGCTCCGGCCGGTCGGCCTCGAACAGCAGCAGGTTCTCAGGCCGGACGACGAGCCGTACCGGATCGTCCGGACGAAGGCGTGCCGCATCCGCCCGGGGGGCGACCAGCGACACCCGCTGCTCCCCGGTCCCGAGCCGGACGGTGACCTCGACGGACCGGCCGAGCACCTCGGTGACGTACACGGTCCCGGTGAGCTCGTGCCCCTCGCCGTGCAGGGCGAGGTCCCGGGGGCGGATGCCCACGAGGACGTCCGTGCCCGGCGCGGCCTGCGCCCGGACCGGCAGCTCCACGCCGCCGTCCGACCGCACGCCGCTCTCCGCCACCACCCCCGGCAGCAGATTGATCCGGGGCCGCCCGAAGGCCCGCGCGACCTCCGTGTCGTGGGGCCGGTACCAGATCTCCTCCCGCGTGCCCGTCTGCACGATCCGCCCCTGCCGGATGACCCCGATCCGGTCGCCGAGCGCCAGTGCCTCGACGGAGTCGTGGGTGACGTACAGGGTGGTGGTGTGCTGCACGGCTCCGATCGCCTTCAGCTCGGCCCGCATCTGCTGGCGGAGCTTGGCGTCGAGGTGGGAGAGCGGCTCGTCGAGGAGGAAGGCCCGGGCGGGGCGGACCAGCACCCGGCCGAGGGCGACGCGCTGCCGCTGCCCGTTGGACAGCTGGCCCACCGGCCGGTCCAGCAGCCCCGAGATCCCCAGCAGTTCGGCGATCGCGCCGATGCGCTGCCGGGCCTCGGCGGCGGGCAGCCGGTGCCGGGGCGAGCGCAAGGGCGAGGCCAGGTTGTCGTAGGCCGAGCGGTGCGGGTAGAGGGCGTAGCTCTCGAAGCACATCGCCACGCCCCGGTCGTAGGGCTCGACGCCTCGCATGTCCTCGCCGTCGAGTACGACCGTGCCGGAGTCGGGTTGTTCGAGCCCGGCGACGGTCTTCAACGTCGTGGTCTTGCCGGCGCCGGACGGGCCCAGCAGGCAGAAGAACTCGCCCTCCCGCACCTGAAGTTCCAGTCCGTCGAGCGCGACGGTCTTTCCGTACGCCTTCCGTATCCCGCTCAGCGTGATCATGACTTCACCGCCCCGAACGACAGGCCCCGCACCAGATACCGCTGGATCGTCAGCGCCAGCAGCAGCGGCGGGACGACGGACACCAGCGCGGCGGCGGCCGTCAGGTTGTACTTGGGCCGGTCCCCGCCGAGGAAGGACAGCGCGCCCACGGTCACCGTCTGGGCCTCGTTGGAGGTGAGGATCAGCGGGAAGACGAAGTTGTTCCAGGCGAAGATGAACGCCAGCAGGGACACGGCCGCGATGCCCGGCTTGACCAGCGGCAGGGCCACCTTGAAGAACGCCTGCTTGCGGGTGTAGCCGTCCAGCAGGGCCGCCTGTTCCAGCTCGGGCGTCAGGTCGGCGAAGTACGACCTCATGATCCACACGATCAGCGGCAGGGTGACGAGTTGCAGCACCCACACCATGCCGACGTACGTGTCGAACAGCCCGAGCTTCTGGTACAGCACGAACAGCGGGATGATGACGGTCAGTTCGGGCGCGAAGCGGAACGACAGCAGCGTGAACATCAGGTTCTCCGAGCCCCTGAACCGCCACCGCGCCGAGGCGTACGCCGCCGGCAGCCCCACCACCAGCGACAGCACCACCGCCCCCACCGACACCACCAGGCTGTTGACGAAGAACCGCACGAACGGGATGCCCTCGCTGTCGCCGAGGACCGTCCGGTAGCCGTCGAGGGTGGGGGAGAAGGAGAAGTAGGTGGAGAAGAGCTGGTCCGCCGGCTTCAGCGACAGGATCACCATCCAGGCGATCGGGAACAGGGCGAAGACGAAGTAGAGGACGAGGGCGGCGTCCGCGAGCCAGCCCAGCACGCGCTTCTTCACGTGGTCACCTCCGCGGCCCGACGCTGGATCTTCCCCAGGTGCTTCACCAGCACCATCGCGGCCAGATACACCACGGCCCAGAGCACGATCGTGTAGCTGATCCCGAAGGAGTAGCGCTGGAAGCGGATCGCCTCCAGATACGCCCGGATCTGGAGGACGACGGTCGAGTCACCGGGCCCGCCCTCCGTCAGGGCGTAGATGATGTCGAACACCTTCAGCGAGTCCATGAACCGGAAGATCACCGCCACCAGCACGTACGGCCACAGCATCGGCAGCGTCAGCCGCCGGAACGTGTACCACCACCCCGCGCCGTCCACGGCCGCCGCCTCGAACGGGGAGGTGGGCAGCGACCGCAGACCGGCGAGGGCGAGGATCGCCACGAACGGCGTGTACACCCACACATCCACGGCGATCGACGACAGGAGGGCACCCGTTGGGGTGTCGGTCCACTGCACCCCGCCCAGCCCGAAGAGCCTCAGCAGGTGGTTGACGACCCCCACGGACGGCTGGAGCATCAGCTTCCAGATGATCGCCGCGATCACCGGGGCGATCATCAGCGGCAGGATGAGGATCTTCTCCAGGACCCGGCCGAGGAGACTCGACCGGTGCAGCAGCAGGGCGACGGCCACCCCGAGCACGGTCTCGACGAGGGCCGCCCCGACCGCGTACAGCACCGTCACCCACGCCGAATTCCAGAAGGCCTCCTGCGTGAAGACTGTCGTGTAGTTCTCGAACCGCACCATGTCCGGCTGCGGTTTGCTCGCCGAGAAGTCGAACAGTGTGTAGTACAGGCCGAGCCCGAACGGGTAGAGGATCCCGCAGGTCAGCAGCAGTGCGGGCACGATCAGGACGTACGGGCGCAGGGTGAGCCGCCACCCCATCGGCTAACCCACCTTGCCGGCGAGGTCGTCCGCCAGCCCGTCGAGGACCGACTGCGCGCCCTTGCCGCCGTAGATCTCCTGGAGGGCCGCGGCCCAGCTGGTCGTCGCGTCGAAGAACTGCGCCTGCGGGGTGAACTGGATCTTCGTCTGGTCGACGACCGTCTCGAAGGTCTCCAGGAAGCCCGGCAGATGCCTCATCTTGTCCTTGTACGCGGCGTCGTCGGCGACCGACTTGCGCACCGGGTCGATGTGGTTGTGCGTGATCGCGCCCTTGCGCAGGTGCTCCTTGCCGGTGGCCCACTGGAGGAACAGCCAACTGGCGCTCTTCTTCTTGCTCTTGGCGTTCATGCCGAGGGACCAGATCCACATGTTGGTGGCGAGCGAACCGTCCGGTCCCTTCGGCCCCGGGTGGAAGGCGATCTTCCCGGAGGCGGGGCTGGCGCCCTTCACCGCCTGGAAGTAGGCGGCGGTGTCGGCGTCGAAGAGCATCCCGGCCTTCTTCGCGCCGAGGTCGCTGGAGCACTGGTACCAGGTGTACGACGTCCAGGACGGCGGCCCGCCCCGCTTGACCATCCGCGCCCAGTCCTGGGTGAAGGCGACGGCCTCGGGGCTGTTCATGGCGGGGGCGAGCTTCCCGCCGTCGACCGTGAAGTCCTTCAGGCCGTTGCGGGCGTACATCGTCATGAAGCCCGGGTGGATCGTCGCCCAGCTCCTGGACCCGCGTACGGCGATCCCGTACATCCCGTCGAAGCCGGCGCCCGGCGCCTTCCGCTTGATCGTCCCGGCGAGTTCGGCCAGCTCGTCGAAGGACTCGGCGGGCTTCAGGCCGAGTTTCCGGAACACCTCGGTGTTGTAGGCGACGACGTTCGTCTCCCAGCCCCACGGCAGCGCGTACTGCCCGCCCTGGCCCAGCGGCGCGCCCGCCTTCAGCGACCACTGGTCGGCCTGGAGCAGGTTCGGGAAGAAGTCCGCCTGGTCCCACTCGGCGCCTGTCGCCGAGGAGTTGCGCATCCAGGGCCCCAGGTCCTCCAGCCAGCCCGGCGGCCCGTACTGCCACACCATGTACGCGCCGAGCATGAACACGTCGTAGGAGGCACGCCCGCTGGACAGGTCCACGGTGAGCTTGTCGAAGTAGTTGTCCTCCGGGAAGACGTCGTACTCGACCTTGATGCCGGTCCTCGCGGTGAAGGACTTCAGGTCGGCGATGAGCGCGTCGGTGTACGGGTGTTTGTTGAGCAGCGCCTTGACGGTGGTGCCCTTCTCCCGCTTCCAGTCGAAGGAGCCGGTGACGTCGTCCGCGGCGGACCCGTCGCTCTTGCTGTCGTCCCCGCCGAAACCGGCGCCGCAGGCCGTGAGCAGCGGGGCCGCGGCAGCCCCGGCGGCGAGCGCGAGGAAGCGCCGCCGGTCGTGCACGTGCGTGTCCATCCGTACCTCCACGTGGGGGCTGGTTAACACGTCGAGTCGACTCGTTAACAGAGGGTGGAACGGCTGAAGTTGGGCGTCAATCCCTCGCGCACGGGAAAATATCGGGGCACAGTGAGAACTTCACACTTCCGGCTGCGACGTCGTGGGAGGTTCCGGATGGCGGACGAGGATGCGGGCTGGCTGGGGATCGACCTGGGCACACAGAGCGTCCGCGTGCTGCTCGTCACCGCCGACGGCAGGGTCCTCGGCAGCGGCTCGGCCCCGCTGACCGGGCGGCGGGAGGGGGTGCGGCACGAGCAGGATCCGGAGCGGTGGTGGTCGGCGCTGTGCACGGCGTCCCGGGCGGCACTCGGCTCCGCGCCCGGCGTACCGGTCGGCGGCCTCGCGGTGTGCGGCACGTCCGGCACGGTCCTGCTCACGGACGGCTCGGGCCGCCCGGTGAGCCCCGCGCTGATGTACGACGACGGCCGCGCGGCGGCGGAGGCCGCGCGGGCCCGGGAGGCGGGGCTCGCGGTCCAGGACACCTGGGCGCTGCCGAAGGCGTTGTGGCTGCTGGGAGAGTACGGCCCCGGCCTCCGGCTCGCTCACCAGCCCGACCTGGTCGTCGCCCGCCTCACCGGCGAACCGCCCCCCGCGGACTCCAGCCACGCCCTCAAGACGGGCTACGACGTGGAGCACGAGTCCTGGCCGGAGGTGGCCCTGGCCCAGCTGGGCGTCCCCGAAGGCCTGCTGCCCGACGTGGTCCGCCCGGGAACCCTCCTCGGCGAGGTCCGCCCGGCCGCCGCCGACGCCACCGGCATCCCCGCCGGCACCCCGGTGCTCGCCGGCATGACGGACGGCTGCGCGGCCCAGATCGCCTCGGGCGCGCTGCGTGCCGGCTCCTGGAACTCGGTGCTCGGCACCACGCTCGTCCTGAAGGGAGCCGCCCGCGACCCCGTCCGGGACCCCACCGGCGTGGTCTACAACCACCGCGCCCCCGACGGCACCTGGCTGCCCGGCGGGGCGTCGAGCGTGGGAGCGGGGGCCCTCGCGGCGCACTTCCCTGAGGCCGACCCCGCCACGATGGACGAGCTGGCGGCGGCGTTCGAGCCGTCCCGCGCGGTGGCGTACCCGCTGGTGTCGCCGGGGGAGCGGTTCCCGTTCCGGGCGCCCGAGGCGGCCCCCTTCGTCCTCGGCGAACCCGAGGGCGACGCCGGCCTGTGGGCCGCGCTGCTCCAGGGCATCGGCTTCGCGGAACGCCTGTGCCTGGACTACCTGCACCACCTCGGCGCCCCCCTCGACGGGCCGCTCACCTTCACCGGCGGCGGCGCGCGCAGCCCGTACTGGAACCAGCTCCGCACCGACATCCTCGGCCGCCCGGCCCGCGTCCCCGAACAGACGGAACCGGCCCTGGGAATGGCGGCGTTGGCCGCGTACGGGGCAGACGAGGCTCATGGGGCATCCGGAGCCGGATCCCTCGCCGACGTCGCCGAGCGCATGGTCCGCGTCCGCACCGTCCTCGAACCCCGCGCCGACCACACCACCCGCTTCACCGAGCCGTACGCTCGCCTCGTCGACGCACTGGAGACCCGCGGCTGGCTCCCCGCCCCCGTCGCGGCACACGCCCGAACCCGCCTGCACTTGGACACCGGGAAGTCATGACCACCACGAACACCACCCTCCTCCTCGCCCGGCACGGACAGTCCGTCTGGCACGCCGAGAACCGGTACGCCGGCGTCAGCGACATCGGCCTCACCGACACCGGCCGTGCCCAGGCCGAGGCCCTCGGTCGCTGGGCCGCCGCCCACCCCGTCGACGCGATCTGGACGTCCCCGCTCTCCCGGGCCGTCGCCACCGCCGAGCCCGCCTGCCGTGCCCTCGGCCTGGTCCCGCGGCGCGAACCCGGCCTCGCCGAATGCGACTTCGGAGTCGTGGAGGGCCGTACGCTCGCCGAGTTCGAGGCCGAGGTCCCCGACCGGGCCGCGGCCTTCCGCGCCGACCCCGTCGCCCATCCCTTCCCCGGGGCCGAGGACCCGATGGCGGCAGCGGCCCGCGGGGCCGGCGCCCTGCGCCGTATCGCCATCGCCCACCCCGGCGGACGCGTCCTCGTGGTCGCCCACAACACCCTGCTGCGCCTGGTGCTGTGCACGCTGCTGTCGATCCCGGCCGGTGAGTACCGCAGAGTGTTCCCGCGGTTGCGGAACGCCGCGATCAGCGAACTGCGCATGAACTCCGACGGTTCCGCCGCACTCCTCTCACTCAATGTGCCGTGCGGGACGGACGTGCCGTAGCACTATGACCCCATGACGCAGATCGACACCTCGGTGCCGCACTCGGCCCGGATCTGGAACTACTGGCTCGGCGGCAAGGACAACTACCCGGTGGACGAGGCGGCCGGTGACGCGTACACCGCCGTCTTCCCCGGCATCGTCACCATCGCCCGCGGCAGCCGCGCCTTCCTCGGCCGCAGCATCCGCCACCTCGTCCAGGAGGCCGGCGTACGGCAGTTCCTCGACGTCGGCACCGGACTGCCGACCGTCGACAACACCCACGAGGTGGCCCAGCGTCTCGCCCCCGAGTCGCGGATCGTCTACGTCGACAACGACCCGCTGGTCCTCGCCCACGCCCGCGCCCTGCTCACCTCCACGCCCGAGGGCGCGACGGCGTACGAGCCGATCAGCCTCCACGAGCCCGAGCGCATCATCGAGTCCGCCGCCAAGACGCTCGACCTCACCCGCCCCACGGCCCTGATCCTCAGCGGCATCCTGGGCCACGTGGCCGACTACGAGCAGGCCCGCGACCTGGTCCGCCGCCTGATGGCGGGCCTGCCCTCGGGCAGTTACCTCTCCCTCAACGAGGGCTCCCGAGGCACCGACCCGGCCTACGAGCAGGCGCAGGACGCCTACAACGAGACCGGCGCGGTCCCGTACCACCTCCGGCCGGTCGAGCAGATCGAGGCCTTCTTCGAGGGCCTGGAGCTGGTGGAGCCGGGTGTGGTGTCGGTCCCGCTGTGGCACCCCGAGCCGGGCGCTCCCACGGAACCGATCGGCCAGCACGGCGGCCTGGGCCGCAAGCCGTAGCGCGCACGGAAAGCCCCCGCGAGTCACGTCCTCACGGGGGCTTCCTTCATTCCGCCTGCCGTTCGTGAAGGGTGAGAAGACGATCACGAGGCAGGACGACTCGACGGCGCGTCGCCGTCAGGGCGCCAGCAGCAGCACGTCCGCCCGGGACTTGGCCGCCTCGTAACGACGGGCCACGTCCTGCCAGTTGACGACCTGCCACATCGCCTCGATGAAGTCGACCTTCTGGTTCCGGTACTGGAGGTAGAAGGCGTGCTCCCAGGCGTCGAAGACCAGGATCGGGGTGGCGCCCTGCCCCACGTTGCCCTGGTGGTCGTAGACCTGCTCCACGATCAGCCGGCCGCTCAGCGGCTCGTAGGCGAGCACGCCCCAGCCCGAACCCTGCGTGGTGGCGGACGCCTTGGAAAGCTGCGCCTTGAAGTTCGCGAACGACCCGAACGACTCGGCGATCGCGTCCGCCAGCTCGCCCACACCGTCCTGCGCCAGCGGCTCACCGCCGCCGTCCTTCGGGCCGGTCATGTTCTGCCAGTAGATGCTGTGCAGGATGTGCCCGGACAAGTGGAAGGCCAGGTTCTTCTCCAGCCCGTTGATCGACCCCCACGACTCCTTGTCCCGGGCCTCCGCGAGCTGCTCCAGCGTGTCGTTGGCGCCTTTCACATAGGCCGCGTGGTGCTTGTCGTGGTGCAGCTCGATGATCTCGGGGCTGATCACGGGGGCGAGCGCGGAGTAGTCGTACGGGAGCTCGGGCAGCGTGTAGACCGGCATGACAGGACCCCTTCGGACCTCTTATTGCAATCAACTTGCAAGTGCAGGCTAACAGCATCAAGGCGGCTGAGGGGGAGGGTCGCAAGCGTTGCGTGAATGCGTTCGGCGGCGCCGAGATCGCGACCTACCATCGTTGTGTACGCGACAGGGGGATGCCGTGGGTCCGGAGATGGCCGAGCTCGCCAGAACGGCGGGTACGACGATGGTGACGCTGATGGCCACTCAGGCCTGGGAGTCCACCCGCGAGGGAGTGGTCGCCCTCTGGCGGCGCTTCCAGCCCGACCGGGCCGACACCGTGGGCGGCGAACTCGAGGCCACCCGCGAGGACCTGCTGCTCGCCCGCGAGTCGGGAGATGCCGACACCGAGGCCGAGCTCACCGCCGAATGGCAGGCGAGGGTGCGCCGGCTCCTGCTCGCCCGGCCCGAGGTGGCCGACGAACTGCGCCGGATCCTCGCCGAGTTGCGTCCCGAGCTGCCCGAAGCGAACTCGGTGGTGGACGTCCGGCTGCGCGCCGAGGTCTCCGGCAGCGGCCGGGTCTACCAGGCCGGACGCGACCAGCACATCACCGAACGATGAGCGAACTCGGCGCCCGGGCCTCGGGCCAGGGCCGGATCTTCCAGACCTCCGGTGACCAGTACATAGAGGAACACCACCATCACTACGACGCCGGTGCCGGCGGACCGCTCTTCGGACGCCACGTCGTGCCCCCGGCGGGGGCCGGGCCGACCGCTCCCGACTCCGTGCGGATGCCGCTGGTCGGCCGGCCGCCGGGCATCCTGCGCAACCGTGAGGAACTCCGCGAGGTGCTCGGCGCGGCCGTCGCCGGACCCGGCCGCGCGGTCCACGTCGTGCACGGTATGGGCGGCTGCGGCAAGACCGCGCTGGCGTACTGGCTGTTCAACGAGGCGGTACGCGAACACGGACGCGTCGGCTTCTGGGTCAACGCGTCCGAGCGGATGTCCCTGCGCGCCGGGATGCTGGCGGTGGCGGGGGACCGCGGCGCGGCAGCCGGTGAACTCGCTGCCGCGGCAGCGGGTCAGCGCGCTGCCGCCGACCTCGTCTGGCACTACCTCGACCACTCCGCCGACCCCTGGCTCCTCGTCCTCGACAACGCCGACGACCCAACGGTCCTGGAGGGCGGTGCGTGGCTCCGGTCCAGCGATCGCGGCACGGTGCTGGTCACGACCCGCCATGCCACGTCGCCGCTGTGGCGGGTACCAGGCGTGCATCGGCATGCGCTGGGTGTCCTGCCGTTGGAGGACGCGGCCCAAGTGCTGTGCGACCTGGCACCGGATGCGGGGGACCTGGAGTCGGCACGGAAGGTCGCCGAGCGCTTGGGCCGTCTGCCGCTCGCCCTCACGCTGGCCGGGTCCCACCTTGCCCATCAACTTCTGGAGTCGTGGTCCATGGACGAGTACGACCGCAAACTCGGCGAGGAATCGACGGCGATCGTCGACCGGGGCGCGTCCGGGCGCGGTGCCGGCCAATCCCGGCAACTGGTGGGGCGAACCTGGCAGTTGTCGCTGGACGCGCTGGCGGAGCAGGGGCTTCCTGAGGCGACGACGCTGTTGCGGTTGCTGTCGTTCCTGGCCGCGGATCCCGTGCCGTTGAGCATGCTGGTGCCGGTGGCACGGGGAGAGGCGACACTCGACGGACTCGAACCCGTCCTGCGGCCGGAACAGTTGGAGCCGGCGCTCAAGGGGCTGATCGACCACTCGCTGGCCGAGCTGGTCCAAGTGGACGGGGTGCGCTGCATGCGGGCCCACGGGGTGCTGCTCGACAGCGTGGCCGGGGGAGTGCCGGAGGACCGGCGGGCGAGCGTCGCGGATGCGGCGGCCTCGCTCCTGGAGGCCGCGTTGCCCGAGAAGGGTTCCGACTCTCCCGAGACCCGGAGCCGGCTCGCGCTGCTGGCACCGCACGCGACGAGACTGCTCGCGGTGGCCGCCGACGAACGGACCGCGACCCTCGGAGTGCGGGTCCTGCGGCAGGTGTACGAGTCGGGGGACTACGCGGCGGCGCTGGCGCTCGCGCCCACGGTCGTCGGTGCCGTCCGGGGCATCCTGAGTGCTGAGCATCGGCTGGTGCTGGACGCCCAGCACCTGCAGGGCACGGCGTTGTTCCGCATGGGGCGGTTCGCCGAGGCCGAGGCCTTGCACCGTGAGGTGCTGGAGCGCCGGGACGCCCTGCTCGGTGCCGATGACGTGGACACGCTCCACAGCTGTGCCGCGCTGTCCCAGTCGCTCGATCTGCTCGACCGGGACGAGGAGGCCGAAAGCTGGGGCAGGCGAGCGCTCGACGGTTACCGGCGGATGCTGGGGGAGGACAGCACGGAGGCGTTGTTCATCTGGTGCGGGCTGATCGAGCTCCTGCCTCAGCTCGGCAGGGAACGGGAGTTCTCGGAGGAGGGCCCCGCGCTCATCGAGGCCTGCGAGCGTGCCCTGGGCGCGGACCATCCCACGACGGTGCTGGCCCGGCACGACTACGCCGGCGGCCTGTTCGAGTTCGGCCGCTACGAAGAGGCGGAGTCCCTGGCCCGCCCGGTGCTGGCCGACCGCATCCGGCTCCAGGGCCCGGACCATCCCCTCACCTTGTCGGCCACATCCCTCACCGCCCGGATCGCCCATGGTCTGGGCAGGATCGACGAGGCCATCGAGATCATGAAGGGGTTGTCCGAACGCCGGGCGCGGGTGCTCGGTCACGAGCACCCGTTCGCCGCCCATGACCGGGCCTGGGTCGCCACCTGGCAGGCCGAGGCCCGGGGCTGATCAGCCCCTGGGGGCGCGCGCCTTCTGCCACGCATACCCGACGGCCGCCAGGACCAGCGTCATCGCGCCCGTCGAGTAGAGCTGCACCCGTGTGTCGGGCTGGCGGGCCATCAGGACGAAGACCGCGGCCATGCCGGCCAGCGCGACCCACGTCAGCCACGGGAACAACCACATCCGCACGACCAGCTTCCCGGGCGCCTCGCGCTCCAGCCGGGTGCGCAGGCGCAGTTGCGAGACGGCGATGAAGACCCAGACGACCAGGATCACCGCGCCGATCATGTTCAGCAGCCAGGAGAAGACGTCGTTCGGCCGCCAGTAGCTCAGCAGCACGCACAGGAAGCCGAAGACGCAGGAGGCGAGAACGGCGATCCGCGGGACCCCGCCCGAGACCCGGCCCAGCACCTTGGGGCCCTGGCCGCGCTCCACCAGCGAATACGCGATGCGTGAGGCGCCGTAGATGTTGGCGTTCATGGCGGACAGCAGGGCCACCAGGACGACCACGTTCATCAGCTGGCCGGCGCCCGGGATGCCGAGTTCGTCGAGGGCGGCGACGTACGGGCCCTTCTCGACGACCTCCTTCGAGTCCCACGGCACCAGCGTGACGATGACCGCCATCGAGCCGACGTAGAACAGCGCGATGCGCCACATCGCCGTACGGACCGCGCTCGCCACGCCCTTGACGGGGTTCTCCGACTCGGCCGCCGCGATGGTGACCGTCTCCAGCCCGCCGTAGGCGAAGACCGAGGCGAGCAGGCCGATGACCAGGCCCTCACCGCCGTTGGGGAGGAAGTGGGTGAGGTGCGAGGCGCCGGGGGAGTCCGTGCCGGGCAGGATCCCGAGGATCGCCAGGACGCCGAGCGCCAGGAACAGGGTGATCGCGCCGACCTTCAGGGCCGCGAACCAGAACTCGAACTCGCCGAAGTTCTTCACGGCCGCGAGGTTCGTGCCGCAGAAGACCACCATGAACAGCGCCACCCACGCCCACTCCGGCGTGCCCGGCAGCCAGCCGCTGACGATCTTCGCGGCACCGATGCCCTCCAGACCGACGGCCGTGCAGAGCAGCACCCAGAAGGCCCAGCCGGCGGTGAATCCGGCCCAGGGGCCGATCGCCCGCTCCGCGTGTGCCGAGAACGAACCCGACGACGGATACGCGGCCGACATCTCGCCGAGCATCCGCATCACCAGCATCACGAGGAGACCGGAGAGGGCGTAGGCGACGACGATCGACGGACCGGCGGCGGCGATCCCCGCGCCGGAGCCGACGAAGAGACCGGCGCCGATCACCCCGCCGAGGGCGATCATCGACAGGTGGCGCTGCTTCAGGCCATGGGAGAGGGAGACGTCGTCCGTGCTGGGCGGCGTCCCGGTGGTGGTGCTGGGCATGGGCGCGGCTCGTCCAATGCGTGAGAGGCGGGAGAGGGCAAAAACGCCGCCAGTCTGGGCGGTCCCTCCGCCCCGCGGGGAGGGCTGTCCATCATGCGGACATCTGGAACGCGTGCTGTGAGGGCCCGGGAACGCAGGGTTGACGCCCGTCCGGAAGTCGATTTGGCGAAACCCTACAGTCCGCCTTCCCGCCGATCAGGTGACCGAACCCTCGCCACCTCCGTGACCGGCATCACTCCGCGCCCGGTGTACCCCCGCCCTTTGTCCGAAGCCAACCAACCGCGCGATCTCGCCTTTGTCGAGCGCTGACGGTGAACCGGGCGAGTGCGCTGGGATAGCGTCACCGTGTCCCGAACGGCCCTCACTCCCGCGGAGTCCCCATGAGCACCGCTGCCGCCACACCCGCCCGCACCGGGCAGGTCCTCGCCGACCTGCTGCCCGCCTCCCGTGTCCGGGACGCGGCCCTCGTGCTCGGCGGAGCCGCGCTCACCGGCCTCGCCGCGCAGATCGCCCTGCCCGTGCCCGGTTCCCCGGTGCCGGTGACCGGCCAGACCTTCGCCGCGCTGCTCGTCGGTACCGCCCTCGGCGCCGGCCGCGGCTTCCTCTCGCTGGCGCTGTACGCCGTGGCGGGCCTCGCCGGTATGCCGTGGTTCGCGAGCGGCACCTCCGGCGTCGCCCCCTCCTTCGGCTACATCCTCGGCATGATCCTCGCCTCCACGGTGGTGGGCGCCCTGGCCCGCCGCGGCGCCGACCGCTCGATGCTGCGCATGGCGGGCACGATGCTGGTGGGCGAGGCGATCATCTACGCCGTCGGCGTGCCCTACCTGGCCCTCGCCACCGGCATGTCCGCGGCCGCCGCGATCGCGGCCGGCCTCACGCCGTTCCTGATCGGTGACGCCCTGAAGGCGGCGCTGGCGATGGGGGCGCTGCCGACGGCATGGAAGTTCGCCGACAAGCGCTGACCCGCCCTCACATGCGCTGACCCGCCCTCACATGCGCTGACCCGTCGTCACATGCGCTGACCCGTCGTTCCACACCAGAGGCTCCCCGGGCACACCTTCCCTCAGGCCCGGGGAGCCTCTCGTGTGCCACGGCACGGAAGGCCGGTTCAGCCCTCCGTGGGGATGCCGGATCTCACTCCCCGAACCCGGGGCCGCTCATGCCTGCCGCCGCTGAGACCACCACATCCCGGCCGCGCCCGCCGCGAGCAGCGACGCACCGGCCGCGCCCAGCGGCAGCAGATCACGCGCCGGACCGGTCTTCGGCAGCTCCTTGCCGCCCGGGGAATCCCCCTTGCCGGGGGAGACCGGCTCGTTGTGGGTGCCGAGCAGCAGCGGCGTCGCCGGTGCGTCCGGCGACGGATTGGTCGTGCCGAACGGCACCGGGCCCTGCTGCCAGAACGTCTTCTTCCCGTCACTCGCCTGGACGGGCAGACAGATCTTCCCGGTCTTGCCCAGGTCGTACGTCGCGTCGACGGCGTACGACTTCGACTTACCGGCCGCGAGATTGTCGATGGGGCAGCTGAAACCGCTGTTCGACCCCTCCGGAAGATTGTTCCCGGCTATCGGGGAGCACCCCTGGACGTTCTTGACGGTGAGCCCGTCGAAACCGACGACCAAAAGCTTGATCTTCCCGCTGTCCTTGTTTCCCTCGTTCTTCACCGTGGCGGTGAGCGCTGTCTTTTCGGAGCCGTTGTCGACCGAGATCTTCTCGGGCAGCAGCGTGGTCAGCTTCACCCCCGCCGGTGCCTCGTCAACGACCTTTCCTCCCTTGTTGCTTGCGGGCCCTTCGTCTTCCGCGCCGGCCGTTCCAGAAAGGATCACCACCGCCGAGAAAGATGCCGCTACCAGCGATCCCGTGACCGCCGCCGTGCGACGAGAACTCATGTTCGCCCCCCTTGCGTCCCCCTGGGACTGCTCCCGGACTGCCCTTGGACCGTCCTGGACTGCGCCTGAATTCGCAGTACTGAAAGAGCTACCACAAGATTTCCCGGCACTATCCTGATGAGGCGCGAAGTGTGACCGTTGTGTTTCACTGGATTCGGTCGCGGCGTCGCGGAGGGGGTGCATCGTATTGCCGGGGAATGCGAACGTCGGCGGTGTTCCAGGGAAATTGGTGACGGGGCGCTATCGGCTGGTCCAAAGTGTCGGCCAGGGGGGAATGGGGCGGGTGTGGCGAGCCGCTGACGAAATACTCGACCGGCAGGTCGCCGTCAAGGAAATGCGCATCGACGGCCTCGACGCGGAGGACAGCGGGACGCGCCGCGAACGCACCCTGCGGGAGGCCAGGGCCACGGCCCGGATCGACCACCCCAACGTCGTACGGGTCTACGACGTGGTCGACGAAGGCGAACGCCTGTGGATCGTCATGGAGTTGGTCGCCGGCCGCTCCCTCGAACGGATCCTCGCGGAGGAGGGCCCCCTGGGCCTGTGCGATACAGCCCGGATCGGGCTCGGCCTGGTCGCTGCGCTACGGCAGGTCCATGCGCGGGGAGTGCTGCACCGGGACGTCAAGCCGGGCAACGTGCTGGTGGAGAACGGGAGCGGCCAGGCCGGATCGGGACGTGGCACGCCCTCCGGCCCGGGCCCAGCCCCGGGGTATTCCGGCCCACCCCCTCGCTCTCATGAACGGCGTGTCGTCCTCACGGACTTCGGTATCGCCGCGATCCAGGACGCCAAGGCGCTCACCGTGGTCGGCATGCTGGTCGGCTCGCCCGACTACATGGCCCCCGAGCGCATCTCGGGCCGCCCGCAAGGCCCGCCGTCCGACCTCTGGTCCCTCGGCGCGACCCTCT
>NZ_DF968438.1:0-576 GCF_001270025.1 Streptomyces azureus
CGCTGGCCGCGCCCGGTGCGCTCGCGCTGGAAGAGTGCGGCGAGGATCCCGGCGACGGCGTGGACGCCGGTGCCGGAGTCGCCGATCTGCGCGCCGGTCGCCATCGGCGGCCCGTCCTGGAACCCGGTGGTCGCCATCGACCCGCCCATCGCCTGCGCCACCACCTCGTAGGCCTTGAAGCCGGTGTACGGGCCTTCACCGAAACCCTTGATGGAGGCGTACACGATCCGCGGGTTGATCTGCCTGATCCGCTCCCAGGTGAAACCCATCCGGTCCACCGCACCCGGCGCGAAGTTCTCCACCAGCACATCCGACCGCTCGATCAAAGCGGTCAGGATCTCCTTGCCCCGCTCGGTCTTGGTGTTCAGCGTGACACTGCGCTTGTTGCAGTTGAGCATCGTGAAGTACAGCGAGTCCACATCAGGCACATCCCGCAACTGCCCGCGCGTGATGTCCCCGCCCGGCGCCTCCACCTTCACCACATCCGCCCCCAGCCACGCCAGCAACTGCGTCGCCGACGGACCCGACTGCACATGCGTCATATCCAGCACACGGATCCCCTCAAGAGCCTTCGTC
>NZ_DF968439.1:0-1603 GCF_001270025.1 Streptomyces azureus
GAAGCTGCCGAGCACTGCGTTCCCTGTCCACAGCCTGGAGGCTATGCGGCAATCCCAGCCGCACCAGCCCGATTTCGAGCTGCAAGAACGGGGCGAACGTTGCCTGATACGGCACTAGGCGATACCCACAGATGTGGGCCACGTTCGCTGAAAAGGTCTCGCATGGCTCCCGATGCCACCAAGAGCCTGGCCGCCCCCATTGAGGAAGCGCGAGTCAGCAGTGCCTCCTACTGACGGGAACAGGGGGCCACCTGCGCGGAGGGAAACGATCACTCCGAGCGTGGGAAACGATCTTCGGCGTCTCTGTGTCGGCGCTGACCAGCGCATTCCGTCGGTGCCCCACCGCCGGCACCCAACTCCTCACCAAAGTCCGCGAGCGCCACCCCACCATCACCAAAGCCCGGGCCGACAACGGCTACAAGACCAAAGCCGTCGAACAGGCCGCCCACCTCGGCATCGACCTCGAAATCGTCCAACGCGACCCCACCACCCGCGGCTTCCTCGTCCAGCCCCGCCGCTGGGTCATCGAACGCACCCTCGGCTGGCTCATGCACCACCGCCGCCTGGCCCGCGACTACGAAACCCACCCCCACCGATCAGCCGCCATGATCCAACTGGCCGCCATCAACCTCTTGACCCGCCGCCTCACCCACGAAGCCACCACCAACTGGCGCGACAGCTAAGCCAAATAAAACAGGCAATCGAGAACCAAACGCTCACTTAAAAGACCTCACTGAAGATGCCGAAGTCGTGGCCGTCGGCGATCCAGGTCTGTCACTCGGCATCGTCCAGGGCGGCGTCCCAGGGCTGGATGAACATGCGCGGCTCCTCCCGGGGCGGAGGTGCGGTGGGTCAAGTGAGGGCAAGGAGGCTGACGGCAACGGCGGTACTCAGGCCGATCAGCTGCCCTCGAACTGTTTCCGCTGCCACTCGGAGTACAGAGCGACGTACTCCCATTCTCAGGGTTTGATGCGCGTCCAAAGCGTGTCGTCTGAGCTGCTGAGGAGGTCCGTGCTCCAATGCCTTGGGTGGGGGACCGTGGCGACATTCCAGCGACTTCCGAGAAAGGCTTTCACGTGGTTGTCGATCAGAACCCCAGTACACTGGATCCCACCCCGCTGCGAACGGCCGCCATCAGCCGGCGGGTGAATGCTTTGTTTAGAGCGATGGCGACAGATCTCCTGCTGCGGGAGCAGTTCGTCACCGACCCGGCGCAGATCCTGTCCGAGTACGTCGACGGCCAGCAAATTTCGCCCCAGCGGTCCTCGGCGCTCAACCAGCTCATTTACGCTGTAGCAGTCGACACAGACGTCCTGCGATGGTTGCGGAGCTACGTCCTGACAAACCAAGAGACGCCGGTATCCCGTGACCGCTTCATGGTGGAATTTGGGCGCGCTGTGACGGAGAACCGGTCACTGCCCGTCGTCCTCGCGCTCCTGAGGTTCTCCCTGGAAAAGGAGGACATCGCCGCTGTCGACGAGTCACTGGTGTACATCCTCAACAACTGCGGCATGTTCCACGAAGAGCAGTTGTCCGGTACCGAGATGAGCACCGGTACCCAGTTCGGTACGGAGACCAGTGGCACGCATATGAGTACGGGCCA
>NZ_DF968440.1:0-193 GCF_001270025.1 Streptomyces azureus
TCGACCAACCACGCCAACCGATCAGATCGGCCGAACGGATCGGTCAACCGCGACGACCGGACCGGACGACCGGCCGAGTCGACCGCAACGACCAGGCAAAACGCCAGGCGGGACGGCCGGGGGCATCGACCAACCACGCCAACCGATCAGATCGGCCGAACGGATCGGTCAACCGCGACGACCGGACCGGACG
>NZ_DF968441.1:0-167 GCF_001270025.1 Streptomyces azureus
CGCTGCCGCCGAAGCATGAGCGGCGGTTCCGGCATCCGGGACGCAAGCGGATCGATGACCGCAAGACGTTGCAGGGTGTGCTGTTCGTCCTCTACACCGGCGTCCAATGGGAGTACCTGCCGCAGGAGTTGGGGTTCGGTTCTGGTCCCACGTGCTGGCGGCGGCTG
>NZ_DF968442.1:0-189 GCF_001270025.1 Streptomyces azureus
GCGTCCAATGGGAGTACCTGCCGCAGGAGTTGGGGTTCGGTTCTGGTCCCACGTGCTGGCGGCGGCTGGCCGAGTGGCAGGAGGCCGGGGTGTGGGAGGAGCTCCAGCGGGTGCTGCTGGGCCGGTTGCGGGCGGCGGACCGCCTGGACTTCTCCCGCGTCACCGTCGATGCCTCCCATGTGCCGGCGA
>NZ_DF968443.1:0-559 GCF_001270025.1 Streptomyces azureus
CGCCTGGCCCACGGCCCGCTGGCGGAATACCCCAACGACGACTTCACCGACGAGGTCCCGCGTTCGGGCAACGCCTCCGGCGGCGGCCAGCCCGGCTGGGCGGTCAGGTGCGCGCCGGGCGGGCCCAACGACTACGTCTACGTCATCGTCCAGCCCGTCGGCTGGCCCCCGCTCACCGCTCTCATCGGCCGGCCCGAACTCGCCGCGGACCCCGAGTGGGCCACCCCCGAAGCCCGGCTGCCCAAACTCGCCAAGATGTTCCAGCTGATCGAGGAATGGACCTCCACCCTGCCCAAATGGGAGGTCCTCGAACGACTCAACAGCCACAACATCCCCTGCGGACCCATCCTGTCCACCCGCGAAATCATCGAAGACCGCTCCCTCGCGGACAACGAGATGATCGTCGAGGTGGACCACCCCGAACGCGGCACCTTCACCACCGTGGGCAACCCGCTGAAACTCTCCGACTCCCCCGCCGACATCACCACCCCACCCCTCCTCGGCCAGCACACCGAAGAAATCCTCATCGGCGAACTCGGCCTCGCCCACGAAGAGCTGC
>NZ_DF968444.1:0-1426 GCF_001270025.1 Streptomyces azureus
AGCATGTGCTTCACACCCAAGGTCAACCCCGGGGACACGAGCGGGATCGATGTCGTGTGCCCCACGGCGGAGCATCCCAACGAGGTGGTGGGCACCCCCGCCAGCGACCTGGCCCAGCCGAGGGACATCCTCACCGTCGAGATCGCCGGGCTCGCCGGCGCGGCACTCACCGTCATCGCCTCACTGCGCCGCATCCGGGGCACCGACTCCCCCTACATGCTGCCCCTGGCGTCGGCGGTGCTGAAGTTCCCCACCGGCGCCCTGTCCGCCTTCCTCGGACTGCTGCTGATCCGGGGCGCCTTCGTCCCCGGGCTCAGCGATCTCGACAGCAGGGCGCAGGTCCTCGGCTGGGCCGCTGCCTTCGGCGCCGCCCAGCACCTGGTGACCCGGCTGGTCGACGACCGTGCCCAGATGACGCTGGCGGAGGTGGGCAGGACGACCGACGCCGTGATCGACCCCGAGAGAGCCGCCGTCAGGGAGAGCAACTTGCTGGGAGAGACGACCGGGGTGTCCGGACCGCCGACCGCCTTCGAGAACGGCGCGAAACCGCACGAAGGGTCACAGGAGAGGACGCGCGAGGGAGCGCACAGGGACGAAGAGGCGGACGGGTCTCGTCCGCGATCCGGGCCCTGAGCGGTCGCCCTCTCACCGCCGGAGAGGTGTGTGAGCCGTCTCCGGCAGCCGCAGGTACACCAGCGACGACAGCAGGCAGAGCACCGCGACGTACCAGGGGAAGAGCCCGGCGTGGCCCACCTCCTTGAACAGGGTGCCCACGTACGGAGCCGTGCCGCCGAAGAGGGCAACCGTCAGCGAGTAGGGAAAGCCGATGCCGGCCGCCCGGACCCGGGGTGGGAAGATTTCCGCGTTCACGGCCGCGCTGATCGAGGTGAACCCGGTCAGCAGCACCATGCCGGCGCAACTCACGAGCAGCAGCACGGCGAAGGAGTCGCGGAGGGCGTGCAGCAGGGGCACGGTGAGCAGGGCGAAACCAAGGCCGAAGAAGAGCAGCAGGGGGCGGCGGCCGAAGCGGTCCGACAGGAGGCCGCCGAGCGGTTGCAGCAGGGCGAAGAAGGCCAGTGAGATCGTGCTCGCGAGCAGCGCGTCCGACTTCTCCAGCCCCGCGTTGAGTTCGGCGTACGTCGGAAGGTACGACGTCCACGTGTAGTAGGCGATGGTGCCGCCCGCCGTGATGCCGCCGATGAGCAGGGACTCGCGCGGGTGCCGGCGCAGCGCCTCGAACAGGCCAGGGCGCGGGGCCTTCTGCTGCTCGGCGCTGCGGGTCTCCTGAGCGCCCTGCCGGATCCAGAAGCCGACCAGGCTCAGTACGGCCCCGAGGACGAACGGGACCCGCCAGCCCCAGCCGTTCATCTGCCCGTCGCTCAGCGTGTCCACGAGCAGCGTGGCGATGCCGGAGGCGACCAGCTGC
>NZ_DF968445.1:0-14155 GCF_001270025.1 Streptomyces azureus
CCGCAGCGGATGCCGGGCCAGGACCTCGTCCACCTGAGGCGTCAGCGCCGCCGCAAGCCGCGCCGCCGGGGGAAGCGAGTCGTCGCGCAGCGCCTCCGCGGCGTCGAGAAGCACGCCGCGGCCGGCTTCCCTGGGAACGCCGGCCGCCGCTCGCTCGTAGAGATCGGCGCCCTCTTCGAGGACCAGACCGGGGTCGATGCCGGCCGGCACCTTTATGCCCGCCGTGTGGCGCCAGGTGGCCACCGGATCGCTCCAGGCCTCCACTCGGTACGTCCAGCGGCCGACGGCGTCCGCGGTGACCTCGGCGCCCCAGAGGTCGCTGCCCGGGGCCAGCTCCCGCATCGGCGTCCACGGCCCGGGGCGGCCCTCGGGATCCTTCAGGACGACATTGGCGGCGACGGCGTCGTGCCCCTCCCGGAACACGGTGGCGGTGACCTCGAACGTCTCTCCCACGACCGCCTTGGCCGGCCGGTTGCCGCACTCCACGGCCGGGCGGACGTCCCGTACCGGGACACGGCCGATGGCCCGGGTCCTACTCATGGTCCTCACCTCCACCGTGCTCGGAAGCCGGGCCACGGGCCCGGGTCAGGGGACAAGATGTGCGGGGCTGCTACCGTCCCGCGGGGGAGCGCCGCTCCGCCGTCGGCGGTCTTCGCCGGACCGAGGTGGCCGGGCGGGGCCGTTCGTTCTGCTCCTGGAGACAGGTGACCTGCTGTTCCTGCAAATAGGCGACCTGGTTCGTGCGCAGATACCGCTCGGCCGCGTCCGCCGCCTCCCGCGCGCAGCGCTTGCCCATCAGCACGCAGAGCGTGTAGCCCGAGTCCTCGAACGTGGTCCGCACCGTGCGGTCGTTCGGTGCCGCGAGCATCACGCGTTCCCAGGCCCGGTAACGCCGCAACTGCCGGGCGACTTCGGCTTTGGCGGGTAGCAGCATGGCGCCGATCACCTTTCGGGCTCGAGGGACACGGTCTCCCGACGGTCGGACGGCGGCCGTGCCCACAGCGGCACGGACCCGTAACGGCGATCGAGTTCTTCACACATGGTGCACCGGTGACGACGCAGCGTCTTGTTGGATCCTCAACCAATGGCGGCTCGACTGAGCGGTTGAGGCCATCCGGGCGTGCTCACTTGGGTGTTCGAGGGTCTCAACTGTGCGCTCGTGTTGCACGAACGGGCTAGCACCCTCAGGCTGAGGGTGACTCAGAAGCGATACACGCTCACGTTCCGTGTTCGGGGCTCGTCCCGCAGGACCGCGGGAGCGAGGAGGAGCTGAGCTTCGCGGTGAGGAGCCGACCGATGAAGACCGCAGTGCCCTGCTACTACCACCTCGACGTGGAAGTCAGCCCGGAACGGGTGGGACAGGTCAGCCGCATTCTGGCCGCTCACCTGAGGTTCTGGGACCTGGACAACCTGGTCCAGCCCGTCTGCGGCGGCGCCGAGATGCTGCTCAAGACGATCGACGAACACGCCAGGGACAAGAACACGTCGATCGAGATGTGGTGGAACGGCCAGCACCTGATCACCGCCATCGGGGACAACGACCGCGCCCTGCGCCCGGACCAGGAGCTGCGTGGCTGCCTGGAGCACCTCGCGGCGATGAGCGACGGCTGGGGCTGCTGCGCCACCGAGACCGGCAGCAAGGTCATCTGGTTCTCGCAGCGCGCCCGGGCCGGCGAACGCGTCCCGCTGGTGCCGACCGCGCCCGCCCCGCACCTGCGCGAGGGCCTCGACGTGCCCCGCGAGGTGCGGATCGCCCAGCTGGCCGGTCCGGCCAGTACCCCGGACGAGGTCCTGGAGGAGGCCCGGTGACCCGCCGGCAGACCCGGAAAGGGGTGCCCGCGTGGAGCGGGCGCCCCTACCCGCTGGGCGCGGAGTACGACGGGGAGGGCACGAACTTCGCACTCTTCAGCGAGGTGGCCGAACGCGTCGAGCTGGTC
This sequence comes from Streptomyces azureus, assembly GCF_001270025.1. Classification (NCBI taxonomy): domain Bacteria; kingdom Bacillati; phylum Actinomycetota; class Actinomycetes; order Kitasatosporales; family Streptomycetaceae; genus Streptomyces; species Streptomyces azureus. The sequence continues at coordinate 1,938 of NZ_DF968445.1, forward strand.
CTCGTCGACGACGACGGCACCCACACCCAGGTGCCGCTGACCGAGGTCGACGGCTTCGTCTGGCACGGCTACCTCCCCGGCGTCGGCCCCGGCCAGCGCTACGGCTACCGCGTGTACGGGCCGTGGGCCCCGGCCGCCGGCCACCGCTGCAACCCGGCGAAGCTGCTCCTCGACCCCTACGCACGCGCGGTCGACGGGCAGATCGACAACCACCCCTCGCTCTACGAACGGAACCCGGACGGCCCCGACCCGGCCGACAGCGCCGGTCACACCATGCTCGGTGTGGTGACCGACCCGGCCTTCGACTGGGGCGACGACACCCGGCCCTGCCGGCCCTACGCCGATACGGTGATCTACGAGGCACACGTCAAGGGCCTGACCCGCACCCACCCCGACATCCCCGCCGAACTCCGCGGCACCTACGCCGGACTCGCACACCCCGCGGCGGTCGAGCACCTCACCTCGCTGGGTGTCACGGCGGTGGAGCTGATGCCGGTGCACCAGTTCGTCCACGACGGCGTGCTGCACGACCGCGGCCTGGCCAACTACTGGGGCTACAACACGATCGGCTTCTTCGCCCCGCACAACGGCTACGCCCATGGCACCCGCGGCCAGCAGGTCGCCGAGTTCAAGTCGATGGTGAAGACGCTGCACGCGGCCGGGCTCGAGGTGATCCTCGACGTGGTCTACAACCACACCGCCGAGGGCAACGAGAAGGGCCCCACCCTGTCCTTCCGAGGCATCGACAACTGCTCGTACTACCGCCTGGTCGACGGCGACTGGGAGCACTACTACGACACCACCGGCACCGGCAACAGCCTGCTGATGCGCCACCCCTACGTCCTTCAGCTGATCATGGACTCGCTGCGCTACTGGGTCACCGAGATGCATGTCGACGGCTTCCGCTTCGACCTCGCGGCCACCCTGGCCCGGCAGTTCCACGAGGTGGACCGGCTGTCGGCGTTCTTCGACCTGATCCAGCAGGACCCGGTGATCAGTCGCGTCAAGCTGATCGCGGAGCCGTGGGACGTCGGCGAGGGCGGCTACCAGGTGGGCAACTTCCCGCCGCTGTGGTCCGAGTGGAACGGCATGTACCGCGACGCCGTGCGGGACTTCTGGCGCGGCGAGGACCACACGCTCGGCGAGTTCGCCTCCCGGCTGACCGGCTCCTCCGACCTGTACCAGCACAGCCGGCGCCGCCCCCGGGCCAGCGTCAACTTCGTCACCGCGCACGACGGTTTCACCCTGCGCGACCTCGTGTCCTACAACGACAAGCACAACGACGGCAACGGCGAGGACAACCAGGACGGCGAGAGCACCAACCGATCCTGGAACTGCGGCGCCGAGGGGTCGACCCGGGACCCGGCGGTGCTGGAGCTGCGCACCCGCCAGCAGCGCAACTTCCTCGCCACGCTGCTGCTGTCCCAGGGCATCCCGATGCTCTGCCACGGCGACGAACTCGGGCGCAGCCAGCGCGGCAACAACAACGCCTACTGCCAGGACAACGAGATCTCCTGGATCGACTGGCGGCTCACCGAGGAACAGCGCGACCTGCTGGAGTTCACCCGGTACGTCATCCGGCTGCGCACCGGACACCCCGTGCTGCGCAGGCGCCGCTTCTTCCTCGGCGAGACCCTGACGCGCGCGGACCAGCCGCTGCCCGACCTGGTGTGGCTGGCTCCGGACGCCCAGGAGATGACCGACGACGACTGGCAGCGCGGCGACGCGCACTCCGTCGGCGTCTTCCTCAACGGCGACGCCATCGCCGAGCCCGACGCGCGCGGCCGCCCGGTGGTCGACGACTCGTTCCTCCTGCTGTTCAACAGCCACTGGGAGCCGGTCGCCTTCCGCCTCCCGGACGCCGCCTACGGCGAACGCTGGACGGCCCTGATCGACACCGCCGAACCGGAGGGCACCCCCGACGAATCGGAACACAAGGCGGGCACGGCCCTGACGGTCGGGTCCCGCAGCATGGTCCTGCTGTCCCGGCCGTCCCGGCGCGCCCGCGACGAGGCGGAGTGACCGGGGGCGGCGGACCCGGTACGGACGCGCGAGTCACCGCTCCCGGCGGGCCGTCACCGTGAACTGTGCGCCGTCGTGGTCGCGCAGCACGGCCTCGTCGCTGCCCTTGGACAGCACGCTGCCGCCGTGCAGTTCCGCGGCCCGGGTGCAGGCCTCGACGTCGTCGACGGTGAAGTGGACCTGCCAGTGCGGCCGGATCGTCGGGTCGGGGGCCGCCTCCAACGCCCCGGACTCGATCCGCGCCACCACGTCGCCGCGGCTGCGCAGCACGACCTCCCCGCCCTCGTAGTGGACCTCGCAGCAACCGGGACTCTCCGACGCCCAGTCGAGGACCTCGCCGTAGAAGATGGCGGCGTCGAAGGCGTCACGCGTGTGCAGCGTGATGAAGGCCGGCTGCGCGTTGCGCCAGGTCTCCCAGTCGGTGAACAGGTCGCCCTCCCAGATCCCGAAGGTCGCCCCGTCCCGGTCGGCCAGCAGTGCCGCCCGCCCCGGCGGCAGCGAGATCGGCCCGACCGCGACCGTGCCCATGCGCTCCTGCACCCGCGCCACCGCGTCGTCCGCGCTCCGCACGGCGAAGTACGGCGTCCACGCCACCGCCATCTGCCACATGGTGGCCACCCCTGCGATCCCGGCCACCGGCGAGCCGTCCGCCAGCGCGATCCGGAACCGGTCGCCGAGCTTGGCCGGCCGCCATTGCCAGCCCAGCACGGCCCCGTAGAACTCTTCGGTCGCCTTGACGTCCCGGCTGGTCAGACTCACCCAGCAGGGCGCGCCGAATACGGAGTGTGATGAGACGACGTCCTTGGTGCCGGAGGGGGTGGGCATGTCGTGGTTCATGGCAGTCGCGTCCTGATCTCGTCGGCCTGGCAGCCACCGGAGGAATGACACCAGTGTCCAACCGGAACCGCTGTGGGCGCCTGCCGAGTACCCCGGCGACGGCACCGAAACGGTGTGGTGGACCGGCCTGGACCGCCCCGGTGGCACCGGGCGGGCCGAGTGACGACGATGGAGGCGTCGGACACTGCGTCAAGGCACTCAAGCACCCCACGAGGCCATGGGGACAGCGGCGCACCGGACCCGGAGGTGACCATGCCCACGGACGGGGGCTCGGAGCGGATCTTCGAGTTGCAGGAAGAGGTCCGGCAGCTGAAGGAGGCGGTCGTCTCCCACGCGGTCGTGGACCAGGCGATCGGGATGGTCGTCGTGCTCGGCCGGATCTCGCCCGACCAGGGCTGGGCCGTGCTGAAGGAGGTCTCCCAGCACACCAACATCAAGCTGCGCAACGTCGCGGAACTGATCCTCGTCTGGGGACGCACCGGTGTGATGCCCCGGGAGATACGGGCCGAGCTGGAGGACGCCCTCGACCGCGCCGGACCGACCCAGATCCCCGAAGCGCCGCCGGAGCAGTGACCCGCCCGGCGGCGCCGACCTGGGATTCCCGGTTCATCTGGCCTCGGTCAGCAGCTCCTCACGCAGATGGGCGAAGCAGCTGCTGAGCAGCCGGGAGACGTGCATCTGCGAGATACCGAGCTGCTCCGCGATGCGGCTCTGCGTCATGCCCTTGAAGAACCGCAGGTAGAGGATGATCCGCTCGCGTTCCGGCAGCGCCTCCAGGCAGGGCTTGACAGCCACGCGGTTGACGACGGTGTCGAAGGCCGGGTCCGGCCCGCCGATCGCGTCCCCGAGGGCGTAGCCGTCCGTGCCGGGCATCTCCGCCTCCAGCGACAGGGCGGAGAAGCACTCCAGGGCCTCCATGCCGGTGCGCACCTCGCCCTCGGTGAGGTGGGCGTACTCGGCGATCTCGGCGACCGTGGGGGAGCGCCCGGGGGTGGTCTGCGACAGCTCCTTGGCGGCGTGCCGCACCCGGTTGCGCAGGTCCTGGACCCGGCGGGGGACGTGCAGCGTCCACATGTGGTCGCGGAAGTGGCGCTTGATCTCGCCGGTGACCGTCGGCACGGCGTAAGCCTCGAAGGCGTTGCCGCGCGCCGGGTCGTAGTGGTCGACGGCCTTGACGAGACCGAGGGCCGCCACCTGGTAGAGGTCCTCCAGGGCCTCGCCACGGCCCCGGAAGCGGACGGCGATCCGCTCGGCCATGGGCAGCCAGGCCTCGACCAGCTCGTCGCGCAGGGCCTTGCGCTCGGGCCCCTCGGGCAGCCGCACGAGACGTTCGAACGCCTCGGCGGTGTCGGGGGCGTCGTCGTGGGGGTGCGTTCTGGGGCTGCCGTCGATACGCATGGTGCGCACCTCCCTGAGCAGGTGCCGAAAGGACAGACACCGTGGGAAGCGCGGACTCGGACCTCACGGAGGGCACCGCGGGCCCGGGCGGCTCCCACGGACGTGCCTCCTGTCCGAAGCACTTCATCGCCCATTCCCGGGCGGGGAGACTACGAAACAATTCCGACAATACGCTCATTTGTGACCTCAGGCGTCCCTGGGGACGGCTGCCGTTTCGAGTGCATTCCTTGACCCCGCCATGGGCCGATTACCTCTGTTGCAGAGCTAATCTCGCCCCATGGAGCCGGAGACCTTCCCCGAAGAGCTGGCCGACGCGCTCGTCGGGGTCCAGCGGCTGATCCGCCGGCGCCTGCGCCGCGAGATGCCCGACCCCCGGCTGCGCGGCGCCGAGGTGGAGCTGCTGCGCCTGGTCATGGCGCGGCCCGGTATCGGCATCTCGGACACGGCCAAGGACCTCGGGCTGGCGGCCAACTCGGTGTCGACCCTGGTCAACCAGCTGGTACAGGCGGGCTACCTGGTCCGCGAGACCGACCCGGCCGACCGGCGGGCCGCCCGGCTGCTGCCCACGCCCGCCGCCGGGACACGGCTGCGCGAGTGGCGCCGCCGCCGCGCCGACCTCGTGCGACGCCATGTGTCGCGGCTCGACGAGACGGACCGCCAGGCACTGCACGCGGCGATCCCGGCCCTGCGCCAGCTGGCCGGAACCCTGCACGAGGAGGCCGAGGAGACATGACCCCGGACACCGGCCGACCACAGGCCGATGCCGTCGTCTGCACCGGGCTCGTCCACGCCTTCGGCGAGACCCGGGCCGTGGACGGACTCGATCTCACGGTCCGGCAGGGCGAGGTCTTCGGACTGCTCGGCCCCAACGGCGCCGGCAAGACCACGGCCATCCGCTGCCTCACCACCCTGCTGCCGGTGCCGGCCGGGACGGTCCGCGTCTTCGGCCACGACGCCGCCGGCGACCGCATGGCCGTACGCCGCCTGCTCGGATACGTGCCGCAGCAACTGTCCGCGGACGCCGGTCTCACGGGGCGGGAGAACGTCTCCCTGTTCGCCCGGGTCTTCGACGTACCGCGCCGGGAACGCGCCGAGCGCGTCGCCCAGGCCCTTGCCGCGGTCGACCTCGCCGACACCGCCGACCGGCTCGCCGCCACCTACTCCGGCGGCATGGTCCGCCGGCTCGAACTAGCCCAGGCCCTGGTCAGCGCCCCGCGGCTGCTGATCCTCGACGAGCCCACGATCGGCCTCGACCCGATCGCCCGCACCGGCGTCTGGGACCACATCGGCGCGATCCGCGCGGCCACCGGCATGACCGTCCTCGTGACCACCCACTACATGGACGAGGCCGACCAGTACTGCGACCGGGTCGCCCTGATGCACCGCGGCCGGATCCGGGCTCTCGGCAGCCCGGCCGAGCTCAGGGAAGGCCTCGGCGCCCGCCGCCGCGCCGCGGGCGCGGCCACGGACACGCTGCCCACGCTGGAGGACGTCTTCCGCGACGTGGCAGGCAGCGGTCTCGACGACGAGGCAGGAGATTTCCGCGATGTCCGAAGCACCCGCCGCACCGCCCGCCGTGTCGGCTGACCCCGCCCGCGGCCACGGCATCGATCTGCTGCTCAAACCGCCGCAGCCCCGCGCGGGCCGGCTGCTGCTGCCCGCCCGTGTCGGCGCGATGTGCGCGGTCGAACTCCAGAAGCTGCGCCACGACCGCACCGAGCTCTACACCCGGGCGGTCCAGCCGGCTCTCTGGCTGCTGATCTTCGGTCAGACCTTCACCCGCATCAGGGCGATCCCCACCGGCGGCATCCCCTACGTCGACTATCTGGCGCCCGGGATCATCGCCCAGTCCGCGATGTTCATCGCCATCTTCTACGGCATCCAGATCATCTGGGAGCGCGACGCCGGCATCCTGAACAAGCTCCTCGTCACGCCGACCCCGCGCTCGGCGCTGATCACCGGCAAGGCGTTCGCGGCGGGCGTGAAGTCGCTCGTCCAGGCGGTCGTGGTTCTCCTCATCGCCGCCCTGCTGGGCGTGGCACTGACCTGGAACCCTCTCAAGCTGTTCGCCGTCGCCGCGATCGTCGTCCTCGGCTCGGCCTTCTTCTCCTGCCTGTCGATGACCATCGCCGGCATCGTCCTCAGCCGCGACCGCCTCATGGGCTTCGGACAGGCGATCACCATGCCGCTGTTCTTCGGCTCCAACGCCCTGTACCCGGTGTCCGTGATGCCGGGCTGGCTCCAGGCGGTCAGTACGGCCAACCCGCTCAGCTACGAGGTGGACGCCCTGCGCGGGCTCCTTCTCGGTACGCCCCACCACTTGGCCTCCGACTTCGCGGTGCTGCTCGTGGCCGCCGCCCTCGGCGTCACCGCGGCCTCGGCCCTGCTGGGCCGTCTGGCCCGTTGATCTTCACTCGTGGAAGTGATGTACGGCACGCCGGGGCAAGCGCTTTCACGAACTGTTTCCGGATAACCGCTGGGCACGGCTTGATCACCGATCAAAAGGGATGAACTGCCTGGCCACAGCGCATTCTGCTCATTTGACAGTGCGCTGAGACCACAGATAGGAAGCAGCTTCCAGAGGTCGAGAGGTGCAGCGTGTACGAGCCGAACGTGGTCGGGGACTGGCAGGAGTACGACGAGCATGCCGGTCTGCGCGTCCGCGTCCACCGTCTGGAACTGGCCGAGCCGCCCCGCGGCCGTGACGACGCCGCAGAGGGGCTGACGTACTTCAGTCTCCGCGTGACCGTCGAGAACCGCGGCAGCCGGCACCTCGGCATCCACCTTGAGGACGGCCAGATCGACGTGCGGATCGGCCCGGAAGGGGAGAGTGCCTTCCTCGACTGGCGCAACTCGCAGTTCATCGAGGGGTTCGACGTCTACCCGCTGCGCCGGGCCACCGCCGTGCTGTACGCGGCCGGCGTCGAGGCGTCCCTGAGCCTCGTGGACGTCCAGGTCCAGCTGCGCGTCGAGGAGGAGTGGGCCGACCGCCGCCTGTGGTCCGGCGGCATCGGTGCGCACGAGGGACCCGGGGCCCAGCAGGGCGCGGTGCGCGACAGCCTGGCCCACCAGGTGAGCGTCTTCCTCCAGGATCAGGCGGGGGAAGGCACCGCCTGATCCCGCGTCAGGGTGCCTGGCCGGTCAGTGCGGGATGCCGTCGATGATCTCGCGGGCGCCCTGGCGCAGCAGCGCCACGGCCACCGACGTGCCGAGCGTGGCCGGGTCGAGCCGGCCCGCCCACTCGTGGGCGTTCAGCCGGGTCTTGCCGTCCGGGGTGAACACGCAGGCCCGCAAGGACAGTTCACCACCGCGGTCCACACGCGCGAACCCGGCGATCGGGCTGTTGCAGTGCCCTTGGAGCACGTGCAGGAACATGCGCTCGGCGGTGGTCTCCCGGTGGGTGTCCGGGTCGCCGAGACCGCTGACCGCGTCGATCAGGTCGGCGTCGTCCTGGCGGCACTGGAGCGCCAGCACGCCCGCGCCGATGGGCGGCATCATCGTCTCGGTGGAGAGAACCTCGCTGATCACGTCCTGCCGGCCGATGCGCTCCAGGCCGGAGACCGCGAGCAGCAGGGCGTCGGCCTCTCCGGCGGCCAGCTTCGCCAGGCGCCGGTTGGCGTTGCCCCGGAACGGCACGCACTCCAGATGCGGATGCGTGGCGGCCAGTTGGGCGACCCGGCGCACCGAGGACGTGCCGATCCGCGTCCCGGCCGGCAGCTCGTCCAGGGCGAGCCCTTCCGGGTGGATCAGGGCGTCCCGGATGTCGTCCCGCTTGAGGAACGCGGCGAACACCGTCCCCGCCGGGAGCGGCCGGTCGGCGGGCACGTCCTTCACGCAGTGCACGGCGAGATCGGCCTCACCGGCCAGCAGCGCAGCGTCGACCTCCTTGGTGAACGCGCCCTTGCCCTCGACCTTGGACAGGTCGCCCATCCACTTGTCGCCGGTGGTCTTCACCGGTACGACCTCGGTGCGCACTCCGGGACGGGCGGCGGCCAGCTCGGCCCGGACTCGCTCCACCTGGGCGAGCGCCATGGGGGAGTCGCGGGAGACGATGCGGATCAGTTCGGGGACGGACATGCCGACACGATAGACCCTCCCGGGGTACGTCCGTGCCGTACCTCCCCCGACCGCCCTTCGGCGTACGTCAGTTCGGGACGAGCGGCTCGCTCAGTTCGACCGCGCGCAGGGCCGCGGCCAGGGCCCGCTCGTCGCCGACATCGAGGGCGGTGTCGGTGAACTTGATGACGTGTTCGTCGCCGTGGGCGAGGGCTCGTTCCAGCACCTCTTGCGCGGTGCGGCCGGGTGAGGGGACGTGGGCGACGGGCTCGGCGGGGGCGTACATGGCGGTGACCGCCGCGGACGCGGTCCACGCCGCGTGCAGGCTCGGTGCCCACAGCTCGCGGGGCAGGGAACCGAGGGTGCGCAGCACGGCGTTGGGTGCCGTCGCCGCGTGCACCAGCATGGTCTCCTCACCGTGGCCGTGGGTGGCGTACCGATGGGTCGTGGCCCGGACCAGCTCGGTCAGGCGTGTCCGTGCCGTGTCCGGGTCGGTCACGTCGCCCGCCCACAGCGGCAAGCGTCGTACGGCCGCCAGCCGGTCGGGAAATCCCCCGCGGGGATCGGCGATCGGCGGCACGGCGTCCAGGGACCGCGCCGCACTCGGCGCGGCGGGCAGGTCGGCGATGCCGGACACGGGGCGGTGCCGGGCGGCCCAGTAGCCCAGCCCGTGCGCGAGTTCGGCGAGCCGCGGCGCGCTCTCACCGGCCTCCAGAGCCCGTACGGCGTGGCCGACGCGGATGACGGGGTGCGTGGAGCCGCCGTACAGCCCGGGCAGCAGCCGTGGCCACCATGTCGCGAGGACGTCCCGCCACGGCTGTTCGGCGAGCGCCCGGCCGAAATACCCGATCCAGTCGGCGGCCCGCTGCGGATCTCCCAGCGCCTCGCGCCAGTTGGCGTGGGTCACGGGTGTCACGGGTGTGGGGAAGTCCTCCAGCTTGGGCCGGTACAGATCCAGCCAGCGGTGCACGGCGCCCGCCTGCCCGTGCGCGGCGAGCGCCTCCACGACCATGGGGGCGTGGTTGGTGAGCCGGCCGAGTCGCTCCGGCCCCGAGGCGTGCAGCCGTTCGAGGGCTTCTTCGAGTGTGCCTGTCGTGTCGTGTGCGTCCATGAGGGGACGCTATGCGGCCGCCCCGCGTCGGCGGATCGGACGCGGGGCGGAAACCGGACCCGGCCGGGGACCTAAGCCTTAGGCAGGAGTGGGTCCGGATCAGGCGTAGGGATCGAAGGCGATGCCGGAGGGCTTGGCCGACGCGAGGTGGTTCGCGAAGTTGCCGTCCTTCAGGCCGAAGTTGGCGCTGCCGAAACCGTAGGACGTGAGCTTGTCGCGCACCCCGGCGGGGTAGCCGTTCCAGCCGACCAGCGGGGGGTACTGCCAGGTGCGCTTGTGGTTCTCCGGCGGCTCGTCGTTCGAGTTCGCGAGACGGAAGCAGTGGGTGCTCACGCCGTCCTTGTGGTAGACGATCTTCGGGTGCGTGCCGTCGAAGCGGACCTGCGACGCCGCGTGCACGCTGAACGAGCCGTGGGCGGACGTCGACACGTACTTGACCTGGTTGTCCTGCACGAACACCGCGACGTGCTCGAAGTCGTGCCGATGGCCGCCGATGCCGCTGCCGGCCACCGCCTGGTCCTTCTCGAAGTAGAGGGCGTACAGGATGGCGCACCAGCCGTTGTTGCACTTGTAGCGCGCGTAGCCGTTGGTGTTGTCCAGGTCCGAGGCGTCGCGGCAGTCGCCGTTGAGCGCGCCGGTCGGGTTGAGCCCGCCGTTGACGGTGCCGTCCGCGCCGACGGCGGGAGTGGAGTAACAGCCGTCGGTGTCGTAGTCGTAGGCGGGCTGGAACGTCTTCTCCAGCGACTCCGCGTTGGCGGGCAGCGCCCGCGGCGGGGCGGCGAAGGCCGTGGCGGGGAAGGCGAGGACGAGGGCGGCGGCACCGGCCAGTCCGGTGAACCATCTCCTGCGGGGTGCGAACGGGCGTGACGACACTGCGTCCTCCTCTTGGGCGCAGCCCAACGGCTGTGGGGGGAAAGGGAGGTTCAGCTTCCAGGGTGAACGCGTCCATGCCAAGAGGAAGGTGTGATCTCAGAGGTGAATCGCACCCCAACAACCGGAGTCCGGGCGCCGTTTCAGACCATGTCGTCCGGGATGTCGGCCGCCGCCTCCTCGGGCGCGAGGTCCGGCCGGAGCCGCAGCCACGACGGCTGCCGCAGCAGGCCCTCCCGGGTGCGGGTGCTGTAGCGGACCTCGCCGACCAGCCGGGGGGCGACCCAGTGCGCGCCCGGAGCGCGCGGGGCGGGGTCGAAGGGGCAGACGTCGGTCGCGGCGGCCCGCAGCAGCCCGGCGAGTTCCGTCCGTTCGGCCTCGCTCCAGCCGGTGCCCACACTCCCGACGTAGCGCAGCCGCCCCGCGGCACGCTGCCCGACCAGCACCGCGCCGGGCAGGCCGGTGAGCCGTCCCTTGCCGGGCTGCCAGCCGCCGACCAGGACGTCCTCGGTGCGCATGTTGCGGATCTTGATCCAGGCCCGGGAGCGCACCCCCGGTTCGTACACCGAGTCCAGCCGTTTGCAGACCAGGCCCTCCATTCCGTGCTCGCGCGTGGCGGCCAGGGCCTGGGCGCCGTGGCCGACGATCGCGGCCGGGGTCGACCAAGAGGGCCCGGCGAGGCCGAGGTCCTCCAGCGCCGCGCGGCGTCGTGCGTACGGGAGCCGGATCAGCGACTGGCCCTCCAGATGCATCAGGTCGAACAGCACGAGATGGACCGGCACCTCCGCCGCCCGCCGCGCCGCCCTCGCGGGCGCGTGCGCCAGCCCCATGCGGGACTGGAGCAACTGGAAGCTCGCCCGGCCCTGTTCGTCCAGGGCCAGGACCTCGCCGTCCAGCACGGCGGGCACGGGACCGAAGGCGGCGCCCAGCGGCCGCAGTTCGGGGTACGCGGCCGTGATGTCCTCCCCGGACCGGGCGCGCAGCAGCACGCTGCCGTCCCCGGGGAGATAGACCACCACGCGCTGGCCGTCCTGCTTGGTCTCATAGGCCCACCGGGCGTCCTGCGCGACGGGCGGCAGGGTGCCGGGCGTGGCGAGCATGGGCGGGATCAGGGGCAGGTCCACGGGTGAGTTGTGGACGTGGCCGGGCCCGGTCACGCGCTTTTCCCGGGTCTTTCCCCTGAACGGCGTCGATGTGGGCGCAAGGCCTCACCGGCACGCCGCGGCGGCGGGTGCTCGGCCTGACTCTGACTCCGGCGTTTTGTTACTTGAGTTAGGCAACGAGATGGTAAAGTGACTCGTATGTCCACACCACCGCTCCCGGACGTCCCCTCCCCGGAAGTCATCGAGATCGAGCGTGCGCTCACCCGTATCACCTACCTGAGCACGCGCGCCCGCCAGCACGACCGGCTGATGGCCCTGGCGGGCGTGCCGCTCGACCGTGCCGCCGTCGCGCTGCTGCGGCAGGTCGCCGACTCCGAGCCGCTGCGGCCCGGCGAGCTCGCCGCCCGGCTGGGAGTGGAGGCCTCGCACGTCACGCGCACGGTGCAGCAGTTGCAGAAGTCGGGCTACGTCACCCGCGTCCCCGACCCCGACGACCGGCGCGCCCAGCGCATCGAGCTCACCGACGCCGGCCGGCAAGCCATCACGAGGATTCGGGAGGCGGGAGTCCGCGGCATGCAGATGGCCCTGTCCGACTGGTCCCCCGAGGAGTTGCGGCAGCTCGCCACCGTCTTCCACCGCATGGTCGACGACTTCCTCGCCCACTCCGTCGACGAGGTGCCCGAACCCCGGCCCGCCCCGGCGGGCCAGGCCTGACCCACCCCGGGTCATCGTGCGGCCGGGTCACGCGGCCCCGCCCGCTCGGCGACCGCCGCTCCCGGCGGTGCGGGCTCGCGCAGCCGGCACAGCAGCAGCCGGCCCAC
>NZ_DF968446.1:0-458 GCF_001270025.1 Streptomyces azureus
GTCGGTAACTGCCCTATGTGCAGGCGGCCTTCGGCTGACCATGTGCTCCGACCAAGGAATACACGTGATCAGCGCGAAGGCCGTGGGGATGAGTCTGTTGCACCATGCTGTCCGGCAGGAACCGTTCGCGGAACTGTCATGCTTCCGGGGCGAGTTCTACTCCTGTCTGACGAGGCGTTCGGATGCTCTGTTCGAGCTGGCCGACGCCGTGCTGTGTGCGGACGGCCCGGTCCGCTCGCTGGTGGAACTCTCGCTGGTGGGCGAGCATCGCCGCGGACACGGCGGGCTGTATGACGCCCTGGCCGCGGGTCGGGTGGACATTGCCCGGCTGCGGCGGGCCCTGGTTGCGGTGCCGCTGCCGAGGGCGGCGGACGGCCGGCTGGTGCTGGCCGCCGACATCACCTGCTGGCTGCGTCCCGACGCGCACACCTCACCGCAGCGGATCCTGTGTCACACCT
>NZ_DF968447.1:0-403 GCF_001270025.1 Streptomyces azureus
CAGCCGCCTCAGGAGTACGGATCTTCGGGCAGGTCCAGCCCAGCGTCTGCTTGAACAGCCGGAACGTGGCCGAAGACGAACTCGCCGCCGTGGCGGGGCGGACGACCCCGGGTGCCCGGCTCGCGGGGGCGGGGCCGCCCGGCGCAGGACCCGGTCCGAGCGCATCCGGCCCAGCACCTGCACCGGCAAGTCCTTGAGCAGGTGGGCCAGGCGGGGCACGTCGTATCCGGCGTCCACCACGATGAGGACGTCCCGGTCGCCGTCCTTCCACTGCCCGGCATCCACCAGCCGCTCGATGAGCTCGCGCATCTGCCGGGCGGTGACGGTGGCGGCGCCGTCCCCCGGCGCCAGACGCAGAGCGTCCAGCGGCGCGGTCCAGGAACTGCGGCCTGCTTCCAGCGCG
>NZ_DF968448.1:0-12802 GCF_001270025.1 Streptomyces azureus
CTACGAAACAGCGAACGAAGAAGTCAACAACCACACGACCCCGCCGCACAGGTTAAAGATCAAGCTAGGCTCCGTGAATGGTGCATGTACTCAGCAGCCGGATTCTGCTCCGCCCCACCGACCCCGAGCGGTCCCGTGCCTTCTACGGTGAACATCTCGGGCTCGCCGTGTACCGGGAGTTCGGCACGGGGCCGGAACGCGGGACGGTCTACTTCCTCGGCGGTGGCTTCCTGGAGGTCTCGGGCCGGTCCGAGACCCCGCCGGCGCCGGCGACGCGGCTGTGGCTCCAGGTCGCCGACGCGGCGGCGGCGCAGGACGAGCTGCGGGCGAAGGGCGTGGAGATCGTCCGGCCCCCGGTGAAGGAGGCCTGGGGGCTGGTCGAGATGTGGATCGCGGATCCGGACGGGACGCCGATCGTGCTGGTGGAGGTCCCGGCGGACCATCCGATGCGCTACCGGCCGGGCATCTGAGAGGGCGGCGCGCTGTGCTCCTGCTACCGCCCGGGCAGCTGGGGTCACCCGGGGCGGTGCTCCCAGCCGCGGTCGGTACGGGTCAGCTCGCGAAAGCCCGCGCCCGTCAGGTGGCCGAGCATGGTGCTGTCGGCGGCGGATTCGTAGGCGACGAGCCGGTCGACACCACACAGGCGGAGCCAGTCGGCGGCCTGGGCGAGCAGCCAGTGCTCCAGTCCCGTGCCGTACTGCGCGGGGTCTATGCGCAGGTTGCCGATGTCGGCCAGGCCGACGGAGCGGGCGTGGCGTTCCGGGCGGGCCAGGGCCGTATCGATCTCGACGAACCCGAGGGCGCCGGTGTCACCGCGGGCTGTGTAGCGGGTGCCGCACTCCCCCAGCGTGCGCTCGATCGTGACGCCCGGCCGGGGCTCGGGCTCCGGCAGGTCGGCCACCCGGGCGATCAGTATGACCTCGGTGTCCCCGACGTGCCGGAAGCCCGCGCGTTCGTAGACGGCCCGGATGTGCGGCCAGTTGCGGGGCAGGCCGTAGACGAGGGGGGCGGGCAGCGCGCCGTCGGCGTACCGGACGCGGACGTTCCAGCGGGCGAACTGCGCCAGGCACGCCCGCATCAGCAAGTCCGCTGCCTGGTCGGCGTCCGGCCAGAAGGACGCCGCCGGACGGCACACGAACCAGTCGATCTCGGCGGCGTCCCGGTAGGGCGCGCCGACCTCGGCGTCGGCGCGGTAGCGCAGCAGATGGGCCGCGGCGACGACGTACTCGCGCTGCTCGGCGACGAGCGTCGTCCGCTCGGCCACCCACGGGTCGGTGATGAACTCGCCGGGCTGCCGCTCCAGGTCGCTCAGGACGGTGTTGACCGAGACCGAGAGGCCGGGGACGACGGCCGCCACGTGCATGTTGACCAGGTCGGTGAGCTGGTCGCGGTCGGCTCGGCGGAAGGGGCGCACCTCGAGCGCGGGCATGGGAGACCTCCGGGCAGGGTGAAGGAGCTGGAGGCCGCCACGCGGTGCGGTACGGACCGAGGGTATGCCGGGGCCGGTGCGGCACACCAGTGGGTTTCCCCGGATGGCGGGGAGGACGGACCGCGGCCTAGCGTGCTGGAGAGGCTCATGCCCGGGGACTCCCTGCGGAAGGAACGCCATGAAGCTCGACGCACCGGTGACCGGCGGGCCCTGCTGGATCGAGCTGGGGACCACCGATCTGGAGGCGGCCCAGCGGTTCTACACGAGGCTGTTCGGCTGGCGGCCCGAGACGGACCCGCGTCAGGAGGCGGGCGGCTACACCATCGCGCACCTCGGGGACGCGGCCGTCGCCGCGCTGGCCCCGCTGTACCAGCCGTCGCAGCCGGTCGCGTGGAACGTGGCGTTCGCGGTGACCGACGCGGACGCCACCGCCCGTGAGGTGACCGAGGCGGGCGGGACGGTGCTGTTCGGCCCGATGGACGTGTTCGACGCGGGACGGTTCGCGGTGGCCGCCGACCCGGCCGGTGCCGTGTTCCAGCTGTGGCAGGCGGGGACCTTCCCGGGCGCCGGGCTGTTCAACGCGCCCGGTTCGCTGAGCTGGGCCGAGCTGTACACCCGGGATCCCGAACAGGCCGTGGCCTTCTACAGCCAGGTGTTCGGCTGGACCGTCAACGCCTCGGAGCGCTACACCCAATGGGGCGTCGGGGGCGCGGACTTCGGCGGCATGGTGACGATGGACGACAAGTTCCCACCCGAGGTTCCGGCGCACTGGCTGCCGTACTTCGCCGTGGCGGACGTGGACGCCACGACCGCCGTCGTCCAGACGCACGGCGACGTCCTCATGGTCCCCACCTCCGTGCCCGACGGACCGCGCATCGCGGTGCTGCGGGACCCACAGGGAGCGATGTTCGGCGTGTACCGGGCGGGCGCCGAGGGCTGAGGCAACGGTGGGTGACACCGGGGGCCGTGGCCTGCGTTGAAGTGCGCTCCAGCTCCTAGCGTCGTGCGTACGACCTGCCCGGAGGGGAAGCGACCGTGCGTTACACACTGTTCGGCAAGACCGGTCTGCGCGTGAGCGAGCTGAGCCTCGGCGCGATGACCATCGGCGACGACTGGGGCTGGGGCGCCGGCAAGGAGGCCAGCGCCCGGATCGTCGACGCCTACGCGGAGGCGGGCGGCAACTTCATCGACACCGCCAACAACTACACCGACGGCAGCTCGGAGCGGATTCTCGGGGAGCTGCTCCAGGGCCGCCGCGACGCGTTCGTGCTGGCCGGCAAGTACACCTGCGGGATCCGCGACGGCGACGTCAACGCCGCGGGCAACCACCGCAAGAACCTGGTCCAGTCGGTGGAGGCGAGCCTTCAGCGGCTGCGCACCGACCGGCTGGACGTGCTGTGGGTGCACGCCCGGGACAAGTTCACACCGGTCGAGGAGGTCATGCGGGCCCTGGACGACCTCGTCCGCGCGGGCAAGGTGCTGTATGTCGGTGTCTCGGACTGGCCGGCCTGGGAGATCGCGCAGGCCAACACGATGGCGGAGCTGCGGGGCTGGACCGCGTTCGCCGGTTCGCAACTGCGCTACAGCCTGCTGGAAAGGACCCCGGAGCGCGAACTGCTGCCCCAGGCCCGGGCGTTCGACCTGGCCGTGCCGGCCTGGGCGCCGCTCGCGGCCGGGAAGCTCACCGGCAAGTACCGCAGGGGCGAGACGGGGCGGCTGGGCACCGCGGGCGGTGACGTCGACCCGCGCGAGGAGGCGGTGATCAGTGCCGTCCTGGAGGTCGCCGAGCAGGGCGGCTGGAGTCCGGCCCAGGTGGCGCTGGCCTGGCTGCTGGCCCGGCCGGGCAACGTGGTCCCGATCATCGCGGCGACCGGAGAGTCAGCTCGCCGACAATCTGGGCAGCGTCGACGTCCGTCTCGACGCGGACGCCCTCGCCCGCCTCGACGAGGTGAGCGCGGTGCCGCTCGGCTTCCCGCACGACTTCGTCCGCGAACCGGCCATCACCCGCGCCATCTACGGCGATCGCTGGCCGGCCATCAAGGACCGCCGCTCCACGCACCGCCGCACGGCGCACGACGTGCTGTGACCGCCGGCGCCCGGGCGGCTGTGGCCCGGGCCGGCCCCCGCCGGTGGACGGTTCAGCTCCGCAGCGCGCCCAGGCGGCCTTCCAGCTGGCCGAGCAACTCGCCGAGCAGAGCGGCCAGTTCGCCCTGCTCGGGGCCGTCCAGACCGGACAGGACGGCGGTCTCGTACGTGAGCTGGGCGGGCAGGATGCCGTCGACGAGTTCGCGTCCGGCGTCGGTGAGGCGGAGGTGGACGACCCGGCGGTCGCGGGTGTCGCCGCGGCGTTCGACCAGGCCGCGTTCGGTCAGCTGCTTGAGGCGCTTGGTGACGGCGGCGCCCGAGGAGAAGGTCTCCCGGGCCAGCTCCCCGGGCGTCAGCTCGTGCCCGGTGCGGCGCAGCGCGCCGAGCAGATCGAACTCGGGACGGCTGAGCCCCGCCCTGCGCAGGGGCGCGTCCTCGGCCTGCTGGAGGAGGGCGGCGCAACGGTTGATCCGCCCGATGATCTCCATCGGCCCGGTGTCGAGCCCGGGGTGCACGGCCTGCCACTGCCGGACGACGGCGGCGACGGTATCGCCCCGCCGACGGCCGGCGAAGTCCCCACCGACGGCCATGACATCACCGACCGGATCCCGTCCAGCCGCAGGAGCCTCACCGGCCAGGCCTCCTTCAGCCACAGAGACCTCACCGGCCAGACCGCCTCCGGGCGCAGGGGCTTGGCCGCCCGGGCCCCCTTCAGCCGCAGAAGTCCCGACGACCGGATCACCTCCAGCCGCTCGGGCGGCGCCGCCCAAGCCCCCTTCGGCCGCGGAAGCCTCACCGGCCAGACCCCGTCCACGCCCAGGGGCCTCGCCGCCCAGGCCCCCTCCGGCGGCAGGAGTCCCGACGACCGGATCACCCCCAGCAGTGGAACCCCCGCCACTTGAGCCCTCTCCAGCCCCCTGGCCCCGATCGGCAAGGTCTTCTCCCGCCGTCCGAGCCCCCTCAGGCACCCGCCTGTCCCCCACCGGCTCCCCTCCGGCCACCTGCCTCGGGCCCGCCGCCGGGTCGGCCCCGGCCCCCGGCTCCGGGCCGCCCCCTGGCCCCCCGTTGGCCGATGGTCCATCCGTCGCCGTCATGGCCGTGCGTCCTCCGTCTCTGTGTCCCTGCCCCGGTCCGGGAGCAGCCCCTGGCGTCGTGCCGTCGCGGCGAGCGTACGGTGTCCGGACTGCTCGGCCAGTACGACCCGCTCCTGGGGCAGGGTGCGCTGCCACCATTCGCCGGCCGCGGCGTCGGCGCTGGCGCGCAGCTCGGCCAGGGCGACGGCGAGTCCACGGCGGGCGCCTTCAAGGGCGGTGGCGTCGGGGTCCGGCTCGGCCAGGAGGCGGGCAGCTCGCTCGCGGGCCCGGCCGACGGCGGTCAGGGCCCGTTCGACACGGTCGCCCGCACGCCGGTTGGTGACGGCCACGGCGGCGACGAAGCCGACCAGGACGCCGACGACCGTGTCCACGACCCGCTCCGTCATCAGCTCGCCCGGCTGCTGGTACCCGGCGAACTCGGTGATGAGCAGCGCCATGGGGGTCACGCAGACGCTGCCGAGCCAGTAGTTGCGGCTGATCAGCAGCTCGGCTCCGAAGCTGAACGCGAGGCAGCACAGCACGAGGGCCGCCTGGCCCAGGTGCGCGAGCGGTGCGACGGCCGCGAAGACGAGCACTCCGACGACGTTGCCGACGACGCGCTGGACGGCCCGGCTCCAAGTCAGGACGACGTTCGCCTGGTAGAGCGAGGCGGCGGTGACCACGGCCCAGTAGGGGCGGCCGATACCGAGGGCCAGGGAGGCGTAACCGGCGAGCGCGCAGCCGAGCGCGGTGCGTACCGCGAGGGGGGTCAGCGGGCCCAGCCGCGCCCAGATACCGCGGGCCGCGTCCACACCGAGCAGTTCGTCGGCGGCCGCCCGCGGCAGCCCGGCCTGCGGGACGGGCCCGGTGCCGCGCAGCGCACCTGCCCACGCCCGCAGACGGGCGGCGTCCGCCTCCGTCGGCGCGGCGAGGGCCACCTCGGCACGGACGACGAGCCGTTCGAGCGCGTGGCGGGTGCGGGAACGGGCACCGGTGGACAGCAGCGCCTGCCAGGCGGCCGGCACGGCGGCGTAGCCCGCGGCGCGGGCCCGGGCATGGCCCTCACCGGTGCCACCCGTCTCGGCGTACGCGGCGGCGGCCTTCAGCGCGGCGGCGGTGGCGCGTCGCTCCGGGCCGTGCGGGCGGACCAGCGCGGGTGCCATGCAGACCAGCCAGGCCCAGACGCCCGTCCCGGCGGCCAGGGCCAGATGGCCGGGGACCTGGGCGAGGGTCTGCGGCGCGAACAGGGAGGCGGAGCTGACGAAGGTGAGGACGACGTTGCCGGGCGGTCCGACCCGGGTGGCGTCGCACAGCACCTTCTGCGCGGCGGCCAGCAAAGCGCCGACGGTGACCAGCACGACGGCACTGCCGGTGAGTGAGGCTGCGACCAGGGCGACGGTGAGCCCGCCGAGCATGCCGAGCACCACCCACACCAGGGCCGTTGCGCGGGCGGCGTACGGCCGGTTGTGGGCGTACAGCGCGCACAGGGATCCGGCCATCGTGTACATCGCCAGGTCGAGCCGGCCGAGCGCCAGCAGGGTGAGGCTGGGCGGGGCGATCGCCGCGACCACGCTCAGCGCGGGCTTGAACCAGATGTCCGAGGGACGGCCGACGCGCAGCACACCCGCCAGCGGGAGACGCCGGGCGGGCGGGAAGTCGGGGGCAGGGGCCGCGCTGTTCACAGGACACAAGATTAACAGGTGTTTTACTTGGAAAATGTCATCTCACCTGCTGTGCTCCGTCGGATGCTCCCCGTGTACAACCTTGCGCTCGCGTGCGCGCCGCATGGCCCGGGCATCGATTGACCGACTGCCGAGCTGACCGACCGTCGAGCAGGGAGGTGCGCGTGCACGGACCGGCTTCGTCCAGCTGGCTGCTGGTGGCGCTCTGCGCGGTGACCGGCGCCTACTGCCTGGCGCGGATGCGCAGTGGCGCCGGGGAGCAGCGCACCACAGCGGGCGGCGAGGCGCTGATGGGCTTCGGGATGGCCGCGATGGCCGTGCCGACGGCGGTGTTCACTCCGCCCTCATGGGCCTGGCCCGTGTACGCGGTGATGTTCGGGGCGGCCGCGGTCCCCGCGCTGTGGGCGGCGCGGGCCGGCGCGCACCACCTCCACCATCTGGTAGGGGCCGGTGCCATGGTCTACATGTCCGTCGTCATGGCCGGGACTCCCGTACACGCGCACGGGCAGGGGGGATCGGGAGTCCCGCTCCTGACGGGTGCGCTGCTGCTCTACTTCGCCGGGTACGTGCTGCTGACCGGCGTCCGGCTGGTGCCGGTGGCCGCCGTGACGGGAAGCGGGGCCGGGGGCGGCGGATCCGCCGGGTGGGGCGACCGGCCGGAGCTGGCGCGGGCCTGCCGGCTGTCAATGGGGATCTCGACGGTGGCGATGCTGCTGACGCTGTGAGCGGGACCGTCCCGGTACGCCGTACGGATCCGTTGCCTGCGTCACTTCGGCGCCACAAGTCGTACCCCTGAGCGCCGCGTCACTCATAGGCTGCGCCTCATGATGCTCCCCGCGGCACTGTTGCTGCTCGGCGCCCTGATCGCAGTGGTCGCTCCCCGGCTGCTCGCCCGGGCGGACTGGCCGGATCGTGAGCCGGTGGTGGCCCTGTGGGTGTGGCAGTGCGTGGTTGCGGCCGTGCTGGTGTGCTGTGCGCTGGCGATGACGCTCAGCGCGGCGGCGGCCTGGGACGCGGTCGGCGGGCCCGTCTTCGCGACGGCGCCGAGCCCGGTCGTCGAGGCCTACGCCCTCGGTACGGCGGGCCCTTGGGCGGCGGCCACCGCCGTGGCACTGGCCGGCGGCGGGCTGTGGAGCGCGGCGATGCTGGTCCGCGAGATCGGCGGGGCACGCGCCCGGGGCCGCCGCCGACGTGCCGATCTGCTGGTCAGGGCGCCGCTGCTGCCGGGCGAGGTGGCCGTGTCCGGCCGGCTCGTCGTCCTGGAGAGCGAGCAGCCCGACGCCTGGTGGCAGCCCGGCGCTCCGCCCCAACTGGTGGTCACCACGGCCGCGTTGCGCCGGCTGAAGGGCCGGCAGCTGGACGCCGTGCTCGCACACGAGCAGGGGCACGCGCGGGCCCGGCACGACTGGCTGCTGAACTCCTCCTCCGCACTGGCGGGCGGCTTTCCGCAGGTGCCGGTGTTCGCCGCGTTCCGCGACGAGATGCACCGTCTGGTCGAACTCGCCGCCGACGACACGGCGTCCCGCCGCTTCGGCCGCCTGACCACGGCCCTGGCCCTGGTCGAACTCAACGAGCACCGCGGTGTGTTCGGCCCCTGCCCGACCCCGCAGGCACATGTCCCGGCACGGGTGCACCGGCTCCTCACTCCCCCGGACCGTCTGCCCCCGGCACGCCGGCTGCGGCTGACGGCGGCGGCCGCACTGGTGCCCGTGGTGCCGGTGCTGGTGGCGTTCGGACCGGGGCTGCGGGCGCTGGGGTAGCCGGGACTCATGACCTGGGGCGCCGGTGGCGTCCGTACCGATTTCGCGGGCGCCGGAGAGGGCGTCAAGGTGGCCGAAGTATGCGGTTCGGGGCCCGAAGATCGTTGCGGTACTGGATCCGGAGGCCCCGGTTCGGCGAGGATCACATCATGAACGCCCCGTCCGTCGACTCCCCGCCCCGCCCGAAGCACCGCACCGCCGCCCGGTCGGCCGGCCTCCTGACCCTGTGCTCCGCCCTGCTGCTGACCCTCGTCGCGACCAGATGGAGTCCGTTGATCAGCGCGGACGGAGACATCTCCGCCACCACCCACCGCTGGGCGGTCGAGGAATCCGGCGTCACCCAGGCGTGCCGCATCCTCACCGACTGGGTGTGGGACCCCTGGACCATGCGACTGCTGTGCGCGGTCGTCATGGTGTGGCTGGTGGTGAGGTTGGCGGCGCGCTGGACGGCGTTGTGGCTGGCGTTGGCGGTCACGCTGGGCACGCTGTTCCAGCAGGCCCTCAAGGCGTTGGTGGACCGCCCCCGCCCGGTCTGGCCCGACCCCGTCGACTCGGCCCACTACGCGGCCTTCCCATCGGGCCACGCCATGACCGCCACGGTCGTGTGCGGCCTTCTCCTTTGGCTCCTGCGCCGTCACGGCGTCGGCCGTGCCGTGTGGCGTACGGCCGTGACCGTGGCCGTCGTGTCCGTGGTCGGCGTGGGGCTGACCCGTGTCTGGCTGGGCGTCCACTGGCCGTCGGACGTGGTGGGCGGCTGGCTGCTGGGCGCGACGGTGGTGGCCCTGGCGGTGTGGGCGCACCAGCACCGGCAGCCGCGAACCCACCCTGACACCGCCTCGTAGGATCGCCCCATGACGGCTGTGCTGTTCGACTTCTCCGGAACGCTGTTCCGTGTCGAGTCCACCGACTCCTGGCTGCGCGGCGTCGTGGCCGATGCCGGAGTCTCCTTCACCGAGGCGGAGTTGACCGCCGCCGTGCGTGCGCTGGAGGCAGTAGGGGCGCTGCCCGGCGGTGGTGGTCCCGCACGGGTGCCGGCTGAACTCGCCGGCTCCTGGCTGATCCGGGACCAGAGCGCCGCACTGCACCGGGCCGCCTACACCGGCCTCTCCCGCCAGGTCACGCTGCCCGACCCGGCGTTGCACGACGCGCTGTACGACCGCCATATGACACCCGCGGCATGGACCCCGTACCCGGACGCCGTGGAGGTGCTCCGCACCCTGCGGGAGCGAGGCATCCCGGTAGGGGTGGTCAGCAACATCGGCTGGGACCTGCGCCCGGTGTTCCGCGAGCACGGCCTGGACCGCTACATCGACGTGTACGTCCTGTCGTACGAGCACGGCATCCAGAAGCCCGACCCGCGGCTGTTCGCCACCGCCTGCGAGGCGCTCGGCGCCGATCCGCGCCGGACGCTCATGGTCGGCGACGACCGCAAGGCGGACGGCGGGGCCACCGCCCTGGGATGCGGGGTGCACTTCGTGGACCACCTGCCGGTGACCGACCGGCCGGACGGACTGCGGCCGGTCCTGGACCTGGTGAGCTGAGGCCACCACCATTCACATGCTCGCCCGCCTCGGACGATCCCCCGTGTCGCCCGAGGCAGACGGCATCACCGGCCCGGGACCGCGCGGTCCCGGCCGGACGGCTCCGAGTATAGTTGGCTGGCAGCCAGTCAACGCAGGAGTTTCAGCATGTCCCCGCGCAGCGCCTCGGTCAATGAAGAGTTGCGGAGGCGTTCGAAGGAGCGGCTTCTCCAAGCGGCGGTCGAACTGGTCGGCGAGCGCGGCTTCGAGGCCACGACGCTCGGCGACATCGCCGACCGGGCGGGCTCGGCCCGCGGGCTGGTCTCGTACTACTTCCCGGGCAAGCGCCAGTTGGTGCAGTCCGCCGTGCACCGGCTGATGCACCGCACGCTGGAGGAGGCGCTGGAGCGCGAGCCGCGTACCGAGGACGGCCGGGAGCGGATGGCGCGGGCCATCGACGCGATCCTGGGCCTGGCCAGGGACCGGCCCGTGCTGATGCGCCAGCACATGGCCGGGCTACTGCAGGCCGAGGGCTTCGTGCCCTGCCCGGAACAGCGCCGCCTGGCCGAACTGCTGCGGGGCACCGTCGCCCGGCACGGGTCGCGGGACGTCGACAGCGACTACCCGATGCTGCGGGCCCTGCTGATGGGCGCCGTGTACGCCGCCCTGGTGCCGGGGGTGCCGATGCCGGTTCCGGTGCTGCGGGCCGAGTTGTTCAAGCGCTACCGGCTCGACTGGGAGCTGGGTGTCCCGCCGGAGGCCGGAGCCTCCGGCGGGAGGAGTGACAGGGATCTGTCGCGGTTCTTCGCGACCGGGGCCGCACCGGAGTGCGACCCGCGGGGTCAGCCGAAGTAGTCCGGCTGCGTCTGCACGTTGAGCTCACGCAGGTGGACCCACCGTGCCGGGTCCGTGCGCCGGTCCTTGATCTTCAGGACGTCGAAGCCCTTGGTGATCTCGTTGGAGTAGATGTAGCCGTTGTAGTAGTACGCCGACCACGAACCGCCGAAGGTCAGCTGTTCGGTACTGGCCGGGCCGCGTTCGAAGTAGGCGATCTCCCTGGGCTTCGACGAGTCGGTGAACTCCCAGACGGAGACACCCCCCTGGTACCAGGCCTGGACCATCAGGTCCCTGCCCTTCACCGGGATCAGAGAGCCGTTGTGGGCCACGCAGTTCTCGGTGTCCGCCTGGTGTCGGGGGATCTTGAAGTAGGTGCGGAAGACGAGCTTGCGCTTGTCGCCCTTGCCGACGATGTCGTAGATGCCGTCGGCACCGCGGTTCGGGCCGGTCGCCGCGTTGCAGGTGGGCGCGGGGCCCCCGCCGAGCTCGTCGGTGAACACGACCTTGTTCGCCTTCTGGTTGAAGGTCGCCGAGTGCCAGAAAGCGAAGTTGACGTTGTCCTGCACCCGGTCGATGACCTTCGGGTGCTCCGGGTCCTTGACGGAGAACAGGATGCCGTCGCCCATACAGGCACCCGCGGCCAGGTCCGCCGAGGGCAGCACGGTGATGTCGTGGCAGCCGGTGGTCTTGGAGACGCCCGGGTTGGTGGGCCCGCCCGGGTTGCCGCCGCCGTCCGGGCCCTCGCCGGGGAACAGCACCGGGAAGCCCACGACCGCCGCCTTCTCGGGGGCGTTGCGCGGCACCTTGATGACGGAGATGCCGTCGTGCGGCGGCTGGCAGTCGGGGTACGTGGCGTCCGGCGAGTAGGAGGAGACGTACACGTAGACGTTCCGCCGCTCGGGCACCAGCGTGTGGGTGTGCGAGCCGCACGCGGTTTCGACGGCGGCGACGTACCTCGGGTTCCGCTTGTCGCTGATGTCGAAGACCTTCATGCCCTCCCACGAGGACTTCTCGGTCGCCGGCTGCGTGGTGCTGGTGCAACTGCTGTCGCTGCGCGAGGAGTCGGTGGACAGGAACAGCAGGTTGCCGGAGACGGAGATGTCGTTCTGGGAGCCCGGGCACAGCACCTGGGCGACCGTCTTCGGTGCCTTCGGGTTGCTGATGTCGAAGATGCGGAAGCCGTCGTAGTTGCCGGCGAAGGCGTACCTGCCCTGGAAGGCCAGGTCCGTGTTGGTGCCGGACAGCACGTCCTTGGGGATGTTGGCGACGTGCTCGATGTTCGCGGAGTGGACGATCTCGTCCCGGCCGGGTATCTCGCCGTTCTCGATGGCCTCGCGCGCCTCGGCCTGCGCGCTCTTGGAGACTTCCTTCGGCTTGGGCGGGACGTCCCCCGGGTCGGGGGTGGCCCCGGCCGGCGCCGCCACGAGGAGCGCGGCCAGCAGTCCGCCGGCTATCGCGCCTGCCCCCAGGCGTCTGCGGCGTGTTCTGCGGTCGTTCAACAGGTTCACTGTTTTTCCTCCCTGGTTCCGTTCCCTTCGGAACGGTTCACGCACCACGCAGTATCGTCCTCGTCATGCACATACCAACAGGCAGCAACAGGATCTTAAAGAAGTCGCTCGGTCAATGACCCGCGAACATGCCCGAATGGCCGTAAGCATCACCAGGTGTCCACCAACACGCCTGCCACAGGAGGTCGTTGTGCCCTTCCGCCGCCCGTCTCGCACGTCCGTCGTCATGACGGGGCTGGTCGCCCTGGCCGCACTCACGGCCGGGGGCTGCGACTCCGGTCCGGACCGGAAGCCGGCCGCCGCGGACGGACCCGCCGTGATCGCGCCCGGCGAGCCCGGCGAGGCGAACCGCACCCTGTCCGCCCAGGAAGCCGCCGACCAGCACTCGGAGAACGACTCCCCCAACTCGGCGGATGTCTCCTACGCCCGCATGATGATCGCACACCACGCCCAGGCCCTCGTGATGACCGAACTCGCCCCTGAGCGCGTGGAGTCGGCGAAGGTGAAACGGATCGCCGCGCGGATCGCCGCCGCCCAGAAGCCGGAGATCGAGGCCATGAAGGGCTGGCTGAAATCGCACGGAAAGCCGCTGAAGGCCGAACGGCACGAGCACGCCACGATGCCCGGGATGGCGACCGAGGCACAACTGGACGAGCTCCGCGCGGCTGACGGAAAGGCCTTCGATCAGCTCTTCCTGACGCTGATGACGACCCATCACCAGGGCGCGATCACGATGGCCACGGACGTGAAGGGACAGGGCAACAACATCCAGATCGAGGAGATGGCCGACGAGGTGATCGCCCAGCAGACGAGCGAGATCTCGCGGATGCGGGACATGCTCTAGCTTGATCTTTAACCTCGGGCCTCGAACGGCTCGTCGTACTTGATCACTCGCGTCGGTAACTGCC
>NZ_DF968449.1:0-6090 GCF_001270025.1 Streptomyces azureus
AACTGGCTGACGTCCCCGTCCTGGTCACTGACCTCGGTGATCATCGCGAACATCTGGATCGGCGTCCCGTTCAACCTCGTCGTGCTCCACAGCGGTCTTCAGTCGATTCCCAGCAGTCTGTACGAGGCAGCACGCCGTCCTGCGGTTCGTTCCGCTCGACCCGACGACAGGGGAGCGGGCCGCGCCCCGCGTCTCGGCGACACCGGGCCTGCTCACCTGGAACCACCAGAGGGGGCGTATCGACCTCGCCTACGAGTCATCGGACACCGTTCGGCTGCGCGGAGAGGGACTCGGCCTGCGCATCCGCGCCGCGGAGGACACCCTGACCCCCTTCACCGGCGCCTACTTCTTCCGCGACCCGGTGGACGGCTCACATGTCTACACCTCCTGCGAGACCGGGCGGCGCTATCGGATCACCCTGCTGTCCGGTACCGGGGCCGACGCCTCGGGCACCGATGCCCTGGGCAGCGCGGACCGCGGTCTCACCGTCGCCGCGGCACCCGGGGGAGTCTGGGAAGCGGCGGTGGAGGAACTCGACAGCGCACGCCGCCCCTACGCCTCGCGGACAACCTTCGATCAGGTCGTCGCGGCCGCCCGGAACGCCTTCGCCGGCTTCGCCGACGCGGTGGCCCCGTGGCGCTCCGGGAACACCCCGGCCGCGGAACTCGCCGCGTACGTCCTGTGGTCCGCGACGGTCCGCCCGGCCGGCTTCGTCACCCGGCCCGCCGTCCTGATGTCCAAGCACTGGATGGACAAGGTCTGGAGCTGGGACCACTGCTTCAACGCCCTCGCCTTGGCCCCCGGCGCCCCCGCCCTGGCCTGGGACCAGTTCTCGCTGCCTTTCGACCACCAGGACGAGAGCGGGTCCCTGCCCGATTCCGTCACCCACTCCGAGGTCCTCTACAACTACGTCAAGCCCCCCATTCACGGCTGGGCCCTGGGCCACCTGCGCCGGCGGCTCCCCGAGCCTCCCGGCCGGGCGGAGCTGACCAGCACCTACCGCCGCCTCGAACGCTGGACCGAGTTCTGGCTCACCGCACGACGAGCACCCGCCGCGGATCTGCCCCACTACCAGCACGGCAACGACAGCGGCTGGGACAACGCCACGACCTTCGACCCCGAGCGCGTGATCGTCACCGCCGACCTGGCCGCTTTCCTGATCCTCCAGATGCGCGAACTCGCTTGCCTGGCCGACGAACTGGACCTGCCGGACGAGGCCCACCGGTGGACGCGGACCGCCGACGCGACACAGGCCGCGCTGCTCGAACACCTGTGGCGCGGCGACCGGTTCGTCGCCCGTGGAGCGCTCAGCGGTCACACCTGGAGCAGCTCCAGTCTGCTGGACCTCATGCCGATCGCACTGGGCGAGCACCTGCCGGAGCACGTCGCCACCGTGCTGGCCGGCCGTATCGAGACCCACCTGACCGCTTACGGACTCGCGACGGAACTGCCCAGCTCACCGCACTACCTCTCCGACGGCTACTGGCGCGGCCCGATCTGGGCCCCGCAGTCGTCCTCGTCGAGGACGGTCTGCGAGGCGGTGGCCACCACCGCCTCGCGGACGAAGTCAGCACCCGCTTCCGGACGCTCTGCGAACACCATGGATTCGCCGAGAACTTCGACGCCCTCACCGGAACCGGCCTACGTGACCGCGCCTACACCTGGACCGCCAGCAGCTACCTGCTCCTCGCCGAAGCCCACGAACTCCGGCTCGCCTCACCCGCCGCGCGTACCAGCGGATGAAGACTCCTGGGCCGTCCCCGCCCAGGCAACACCCACTCCGGGAGACCCACCGATGACAACGTCCCGCATCCTTCCCTCAGCAGAGAACTCGGACAGAGCCGTCCGTGCGCGCACTCGCCGTCTGCGCGCGGGCACCGCGCTCACCGCACTGCTCGCCTCGCTGGCGGCCGTCGCCCTGCCCACGGGCACGGCGACGGCCGTCGACACCACCGTCACCGTCGACTTCGCCTCCGCGGGAGGCGCCCCCACCTACCGCGCCTCGGGCACGATCTACGGGATGACCGAGAACGGCTCGCTGCCGCAGGACCACTTCTACAAGGACATCAAGTGGAAGTTCATGCGGGCCGGCGGCGCCCAGCTCGACAATCCCGGCGGCTGGGTCGCGGGTAAGTACGACCGCCGCTGGAATTCCACCCGCGCCCAGTACCAGCGCACCAAGGCCCTGGGCGGCACCTTCGTCATCCTGCCGCACGACCTGTGGGGCGCCGACGGCACGACCAGTCCCACGTTCCCCGGCGACAACGGAGACTGGACCCGGTTCGACTCCTTCTACGACCGCCTGATCGCCGACGCGCAGGCGGCGGGCATGACCGACATCCAGTGGGACATCTGGAACGAACCCGACTGGACCCCCTTCTGGGGGCGGACGCAGGCCCAGTACCTGGAGATGTGGAAGCGGGCCTACCAGAGGATCCGCGCCGCCTTCCCTAACGCGGTGATCGTCGGCCCCAGCACCGCCGGCAAGCCCTCCGGAGGCGGTTCCGGATGGTGGAACACGTACCTGGACTACGTCAAGGCGAACAACGTCGAGCCGAACATCTACAGCTGGCACGACCTGCCCGGCGACCCGGTCGCCGACGGAAACGCGGTCCGGTCCAAGCTGTCGGCACGCTCGATGACCACCAGCCGGCCCTTCCAGGTCAACGAGTACGCCAACACGAACGAGCAGACCCCCGGGCGCGGGGCCTGGTACATCTCCCGTCTGGAGCGTGCCGGAGCCGACGGGCTGCGCGCCAACTGGGCGTCGGGGGCGAGCCTGCACGATTTCCAGGCCAACCTGCTGACGAAGAACAGCGCCGGCCAGTACCTGCCGTTGGGGGAGTGGTTCCTGTACCGCTACTACGGATCGCAGACCGGCAACATCGTCAAGTTCACGGCAGGTACCAACACCGACGGTCTGGCGACCAAGGACAACACGGCCAAGAACGCCAAGATCCTGCTGGGCAGCAACGGCAACACCGGTAACGTCACCGTCAACCTCGACCGTCTGGACACCACCAACGTCGTCGAGAACGGTCGTGTGCGTGTGGTCCTGCAGCGCATCCCGAACAACAACGGCGGCGCTGTGACCGGGCCGGTCACCGTCTCGGACCAGACGCTGAACGTCAGCAACAACGCGGCCTCGCTCACAGTGCCCTGGTCCAGCGCCTCCGACGCCTACACGGTCACGTTGCTGCCGCCGTCCAACACGACGATCTCCACGGTCGCCGTCGCACAGCACAGTGGACAGTGTCTGGACGACACCAACCTGTCCACCGCCAACGGCACCCAGTACCAGCAGTACTACTGCGAGGGCGGCTACCAGCAGATGCTCGACCTGAAGCCGGTCGCGGGCAAGGCCGACACCTACACGATCGTCAACGAACACAGCGGCAAGTGCCTGGACGTGGCGAACGCCTCCCCCGCTGACGGGGCGGCCGTCATCCAGTTCACCTGTGGCAGCGGCACCAACCAGCAGTTCACCCTGCGCCCCGTGACCGCCCTGGGCAACGCCCAGGATTACCAGCTGGTCGCCGTGCACAGCGGCAAGTGCGTCGACGTCAGCCAGATCTCCACCGCGGCCGGCGCGAAGATCCACCAGTGGACCTGCGACACCGCGAGTGCCCTGACCACGAAGAAGAACCAGATCTGGCGCCTGCAGGGCATGGGCTGACCGGAGGGAACCAGACCCCGAGCCAGCCGGGTGACGACCGGCTGGCTCGGGGCCTGTCGCGGCAAGCGGGCCCTGTTCACGTGTTCGCTGCGTCAACGCTGTGCGCTCGTCGTCGGTTGACTCCCGGTCCGCCTGTGACCGGATCAGCCGACCAGGACGGCCACGAAGCTGTGCCAGGAGTCGGCCACGTCGAATGGGGTGCTCGACTCCTCGGCGCAGCTGTCGGGCATCGCCTCGGCAGTCGCCCCGGGATGCTCTGGGTGTCGATGACGGAGGCCGCCGGTTCGCGCGTCAGTGGTGATCGCGGTGGCGTGGCCAGCTCACGCGCGGGATGCCCGGCTCACTTCCGTGGACCACCGCGAGTCGGACGGGCGTGTTCGACCTGTCGGACATTGTTCGGAACCCCTTGACGCTGCCCCTGGCATCGACCGAGACTCTCGCAACACACTGCACCTGCGTGTAACAGCAGGGCCACGGCAAGGACTTGCCGTTGCCTCGTCGGCTCCTCGTCTTTCCGTTCCGCCTTGTCCGCCATCAGCCATGCCTCAGCAGGGAACCTCGACATGACGCACGTCGCACGACTTCGTAGCCGCGCGAGACGTCGGGCGGGCCATCTCGCCGGACTGACCGCCGCGTCGATGCTGCTCACCCTCGCCGGACCCGCCGCTTCAGCGCAGGCGGCACCGGCGGCCGGAGCCTCGGACGTCACCGACGGCCTGGCCCTGTGGTACAAGCTCGACGCAGGCTCCGGCGGCACCGTCACCGACGCCTCCGGCAACGGCCGGAACGGCACGGTCAGAGGCACCGCCGACTGGTCGGCATCCGGTCAGGGGCTCGCCTTCAACGGGTCCGACACCTACATCAAGGTGCCGGACGACATCATGAAGGGCATGGACTCGATCACCGTCTCCATGGACGTGATGATCGACTCCACCCAGAGCACGCCCTACTTCCTCTACGGCTTCGGCAACACCAGCGGGGGCAGCGGCAACGGCTACCTGTTCACCACCGGCAACTCCTTCCGTACCTCCGTCGCGACGGGCAACTGGTCGACCGAGCAGACCACCAAGCCGTCCGACTCCCACAACCTGACCCGCGGCGTGTGGAAGCACATCACCTACACCCAGACCGGCTCCACAGGTCTGCTCTACGAGGACGGCGTCGAGGTCGGCCGCAACACCTCGGTCACCATCACGCCCGGCGCCATCGGCTCCGGCACCACCAAGGCCAACTACATCGGCAAGTCCGTCTACGACGGCGACAAGCTCTTCAAGGGCCGGATACGCGACTTCCGTGTATACGACCGGGCCCTGGCCGGCTCCGAGGTCGAGCAGCTCTCCCTCCCCGTCGCCACCCAGGGCGTCGCCGACGACAAGGACGCCCTGAGCCTCGGTGACACCAGCGGCGTCACCTCCGACCTGGACCTGCCGAAGACCGGCACGGCCGGTGGCTCCTCCATCAGCTGGGACAGCGACAACCCGTCCGTGGTGTCGGACACCGGCAAGGTGACCCGCCCCGAGGCCGGCTCACCGGACGGCCACGCCACGCTCACGGCGACCCTGAAGAAGGGCACCGTGACCGGCAGCAAGAAGTTCGACGTCACGGTCCCGGCCGCGCTCGACGACGAGGCCGCCACCCGCCAGGCCGCCGAGGCGCTCACGGTGCACAACCTCGACGACGCACGCGGCAACCTCACCCTGCCCAAGCGCGGTGCCTTGGGCACGACCGTGACCTGGTCCTCCGCGAAGCCGGACGTCGTCTCCGCCGACGGCGAGGTCCACCGCCCCGCGCACGGCGACGGCGCCACCACCGTCGAGCTGACCGCCACCGTCAGCAAGGGCGAGGCCGAGGCCACGCGCGTCCTGACGGCCAAGGTGCCCGAACTGCCCGTCAAGGCGGCCCTCAAGGGGTACATGTTCAGCTACTTCACCGGCGAGGGCACCTCGGACGGCGAACAGCTCTACGCCGCCCTCAGCAAGGGCAACGACCCGCTGCACTGGCGCGAGCTGAACGACGGCAAGCCGGTCCTCACCTCGACCCTCGGCGAGAAGGGCCTGCGCGACCCGTTCATCATCCGCTCCCCGGAGGGCGACAAGTTCTACCAGATCGCCACCGACCTCAGGATCTACGGCAACGGCGACTGGGACGCCTCCCAGCGCACCGGCAGCAAGTCCATCATGGTCTGGGAGTCCACCGACCTGGTGCACTGGACGAACCAGCGTCTGGTCAAGGTCTCACCCGACAGCGCCGGCAACACCTGGGCACCGGAAGCCTTCTACGACGCCGAGCGCGGCGAGTACGTCGTCTTCTGGGCGTCGAAGCTGTACGACAACGCCGACCACTCCGGCGACACGTACAACCGCATGATGTACGCGACCACCCGCGACTTCTACACCTTCAGCGAGCCCAAGGTC
>NZ_DF968450.1:0-218 GCF_001270025.1 Streptomyces azureus
TACCCGAGCGGCGGCGACGAGTGCCACATGGCCTTCCACTTCCCGGTCATGCCGCGCATCTTCATGGCGGTGCGGCGCGAGTCCCGCTACCCGGTCTCGGAAATCCTGGCCAAGACCCCGGCCATCCCCTCGGGCTGCCAGTGGGGCATGTTCCTGCGCAACCACGACGAGCTCACGCTCGAGATGGTCACCGACGAAGAGCGCGACTACATGTGGGC
>NZ_DF968451.1:0-514 GCF_001270025.1 Streptomyces azureus
GTCTGGTCGCGCCGGAGAAGAAGTCCCAGGCCGTGGCGATCATGTTCGCCGGGCTGACGGTCGCGAACGTGCTGGGCGTGCCGTTCGGCGCGCTGGTCGGTGAACGCTGGGGCTGGAGGGCGGCGTTCTGGGCGGTCACCGCGATCGGCGTGCTCGCTCTGGCGGGAATCGCCGCGTTGGTGCCCGCGTGGGCGGGCCGGGTGCCCCCGGCCACAGGGGCGGACCCGGCACTGCCCAAGCCGGCAGCGGGAACGGACGAGGCCGCGTCGGACCCGGTGCCGCCCAGCGGGCTGCGCGCGCAGGTGCGGGCGTTCCGGTCCTGGCAGGTCTGGCTGACGCTGGCGGCCACCGCGCTCAGCTACGGCGGGATGTTCGGCGCGTTCAGCTACATCGCCTACACGTTCACCGAGGTCAGCGGCTTCGCCCAGGCGGACGTCGCCTGGCTGCTGATGGTGTACGGCGTCGGACTGGTCGTCGGGAACCTGGCCGGCGGGCGCGCGGCCGACCGCGACCG
>NZ_DF968452.1:0-192 GCF_001270025.1 Streptomyces azureus
TACCTGCGGGGGCTGCTGACCGACGGGCGGCGTAAGTCCATCGAGCCGATGGCCGCCCGGCTCGGGGAGGACGGCAACCGCCAGGCACTGGCCAACTTCATCACCACCAGCCCCTGGGACCCGGCGCATATCCGGGCCCAGCTGGCCTGGCGGATGGAGGCAGCGATCCGGCCGAAGGCCCTGGTCTTCGAC
>NZ_DF968453.1:0-19800 GCF_001270025.1 Streptomyces azureus
GCTCGCGCCGGACGGGCCGATCCACGGGCGGGCGCGGGTGCATCTCATGGAGAAGTCCTTCTTCGTGGTGGACCGGGCCGTCGGTATGCTGCTGGGTGACCCGGGCCAGGCCGTCGCCCTGTTCCGTGAGGGACGCCGGGCCTTCGGCCAGGACGGCTGGCAGGCGTTCCTGGAGGCGGCCAACCAGCTGCTGCGGGTCCGCAACAACGGGGAACCGGGCGCCCCCGTGGACGTCTTCTACGGCACGGTCGACACCTTGCGGCGGGCCCGTCCGGACACGGACGCGACGGCGATCCTGGAGCGGCTGGCCGCGACCCGGCCCCGCGCGGTGTCCTATCGGGCGGCGTTCCTGGACGGGCCGCCCCTGATCCCGGTGCTCAACCCGCTGCTCCCGGCGATCGTCCGGACGGCCGCGCTGTGGAGCGGCGACGGGCGGCCGGTCCGTCTGGTGCACGACCGGCAGAACATGCTGACGCCAGACCGCATCGCCTGGATCGAGGAGGCGGCCCGGCAGGCGGGGGTCGGCCTGGCCGGGTTGCGGCTGGTCGTCGCGCGCGAGGACGCCCGGGTGCAGGTGGCGGACTTCCTCGCCGGGATCGCCCGCAAGATCGCCTCCGACGAGCTGAACGGACGCGGGGACCCCGCGCTCACCGCTCTGCTGCGGCCCTACGTCGATCCGGCCTCGGTGTGGGGCGACGCGCGCAGCCGGGCCCTGCTCGCCGCCCCGGCGGACCTCGGGCCGACCGCCCCTGCCGCCGGCCGGCGGTGAAGAGATCACGCGTGCGCTGAACACGGCACGGCTCCGCCCCGTATGGGAAGAGGGCACTCAACTCAAGGAGTGGCCCGCGGTGTTCACACCGTGTTGTTCGGGTTCGGGAGCCATGCATGAGGCACGCACGACGACGGGTCGTCCGGCGAGTGACACGGCTGGCGGCCGTCGGCGGACTCCTCCTCGGAGGAGCGATGGTCACACGCGCCGTGGCGAGCGAGCCCCCCGACCCAACGATCGGAGTCCCATACTCCGCACGGCCGGCCACGAGCATGGGCACCGACCTCGTGTCCCGGCTCGGCACCTCCCGCACGGCGGGCAGCTGGGTCGACTCCGCCGGCCGGCCGGTCGTCGCGGTGACGGACGAGAAGGCGGCCGACGAGGTCGAGCGCGCCGGCGCGCAGGCGAAGATGGTGCGCCACAGCATGAGCGACCTCAAGTCCGCCACGGCGACATTGCGTTCGGCGCCCCGCGTGCCCGGCACAGCCTGGGCCCTGGACTACAAGAGCAACGAGGTGGTGGTACGGGGCGACAGCACTGTCTCCGCCTCCGACTGGTCCCGGCTGACCGAGGTCGCGGAGGGCATCGGCGGCTTCGTACGCATGGAGCGCACCGAGGGTGCGTTCACGACGCGGATCAACGGGGCGGAGCCGATCCTGTCGACCGCCGGGCGCTGTTCGGCGGGCTTCAACGTGACCGACGGGAAGACAGACTTCATCCTCACGGCCGGACACTGCGGGCCCGACGGCTCCGTCTGGTTCGCCGACGACCGGGGCCGGGAACAGGTCGGCACGTCACTCAAGGGAAGCTTCCCCGGCGACGACTACTCCCTGGTGAAGTACGACAGCGGTCGCGCGGGCGAGGGTGCGGACGTCGTGGCGGTCGGTGACGGCAAGGGCGTGCGGATCACGGGCGTCGCCGATCCGGAGGTCGGGCAGAAGATCTTCCGCAGCGGCAGCACCAGCGGTCTGCGCCAGGGGGAGGTGACCGCGCTGAACGCGACGGTCAACTACCCCGAGGGCACGGTGACCGGCCTCATCGAGACGAACGTGTGCGCCGAACCCGGTGACAGCGGCGGCCCGATGTTCGCCGACGGCGTCGCGCTCGGTCTGACGTCGGGCGGCAGCGGGGACTGCGCGGCGGGCGGTACGACGTTCTTCCAGCCGGTGACGAAGGCGCTGACCGAGCTGGGGGTCAAGCTGATCGTCGCCAAGCAGGCCGGTGGCGGCACCGGCGCCTCCCCGGCGCCGTCGGCCTCGCAGGGCGCCGCCTCACCCGCCTCGCCCGGCTCGTCGGCACCGGTCACGGGCGAGGACGTGTCGGGCCTGCTGACCCGTCTCACCGACCCGCGCAACGTGGGCCCCGGCCTGTTGGTCATCGCGGGCAGCCTCGTCGCCCTGGTGGCGACCCGATGGATCCGCGCGGAGCAGGACCGCAAGGCGTATCGGCAGTACTACTCGGCTACTTGGGGATGACGCCGTCACTTCGGATACGCCCGGCAGACAAGGACGCCTCATGACAGTACTGCTCGGCGCCACCGAGCTTCAGCGGGTGGTCGCACCGCAGGCCATGGTCCGAGCCCTGCGCCAGGGCTTCGTCGCGGCCCTCGCCAAGCAGACCTCCCCGCAGCGCGTGCGCCAGAGCCTGCCGACGTCCTCCGGGAGGATCGCCGTACTGCTGCCGGGGCTGTTGCCCGGCATCCCCGCCTACACGGTGAAGGTGAACGCCAAGTTCCCCGATTCCGACCCGGCGATCTCCGGCATCGTCTGTCTCCACGACCTGGAGACCGGGGAGCTGCTCGCGCTGCTGGACTCCGCCTTCGTGACCGCGTGGCGGACCGGGCTGTCGGCGGCGCTGGCCACCGACCTGCTCAGTCCGGCGGGAGCACGCGCTGTGGGGATCATCGGCGCCGGAGCCCAGGCGGACATGACGCTGCGTGGGCTGACCCGGTTGCGCACGGTCGAACGAGTCGCCATCCACGATGCCGACGACGGACGGGCTCACCGGATGGCCGAGGTCTGGCAGCGGGCCGGACTCGCATGCCAGGTCGTCGGCAGTGCGCGAGAGGTCGCCCGCACCTGTGACAGCGTCGTCACCGCCACCTGGTCCCGCCGCCCGCTGCTGCACCTCCCGGACGTCCGGCCGGGCTCGCACATCACCTCGCTGGGAGCGGACGAACCGGGCAAGGTGGAGCTGGAT
Source organism: Streptomyces azureus (assembly GCF_001270025.1). Lineage (NCBI taxonomy): Bacteria > Bacillati > Actinomycetota > Actinomycetes > Kitasatosporales > Streptomycetaceae > Streptomyces > Streptomyces azureus. Next base: position 2,969 of record NZ_DF968453.1, read on the forward strand.
GCCGAGTTGCTGCGGCACGCGCGAGTCATCGTGGACGACGTCGACCTGGCGATGACGTCCGGCGCGCTGGGCAGTGCGGGCCTGCGCCGGGAGCATGCCGCGGCCGTGCTGGGCCGGATCATCGACGGGACCGCTCCGGCGCGGACCGATGCCGAGCAGGTGACCGTCTACACCCCGGTCGGTCTGCCCTGGCAGGATCTCGCACTCTCCTGGGCCGCCTATCAGGCGGCGCTGCGGGACGGGGTCGGCGTCGACTTCCGGTTCCACTCGCGCCCGAAGGACGGGGACGGCACATGAGCACGGCCGCGACCGCCCCTTCCATACGCCAGGGGCCCTGTCTCACCCCAGTGTGAGCAGTACCGTCGCCGCCCCCGCCCCCAGCAGCCCCAGCGCCTGGCGCTGGCTGATCCGCTCGTGCAGGAGGGCGAGGCCGAGGATGACGGGCAGGGCCGGGTAGAGGGAGGCGAGGACGACGGCGACGGCCAGCAACTGGCGCTGTGCGCCGAGCAGATACAGCACGAGGCCGAGGGCCGCACCGGCCCCGATGAGAAGGGCCTGGACGCAGTGGCCCGGCGGCAGCTTCAGTCGGCGGGCGTGGCGGACGGCGTCCGGCAGGAGGACGAGGACCGCGGCGACACGGCCCGCGGCGACGGGCCACAGACCGCTTCCCGCGCCGGCCTGGCCCAGGGCGAGGTACTGCACGGCCACGCCCGCGCTGGCGAGCAGTCCGTCCGCCGTCCCCTTGCCCGCGCCGCCCCCGCCTCCGGAGACGAACCACAGCGCGGGGACGGTCACGGCGATGCCGAGCCAGGCCAGGGCCCCAGGGCGGTCGCCGAGGACGAGCACCCCGCACAGCACCGACAGCGCGACGCCCGTGACGGCGCTCACGGGCACCACGACGCTCATCGCGCCCCGGCTCAGCCCGCGGTTGAGGAACCGCATGGCCATGCCGCTGCCGACGCCGGACAGCGCGCCCCACAGCAGGTCGGCGGTGTGGACGGCGTCGGCGGGCATGAGGAGCGCGGCTGCGCAGGCGAGCAGCAGCCCGCCGAGCTGGCCGAGGAAGGTGACGGCGGCGTGGTGGATGTGCCGTGACAGCAGGCCGCCGGCGAAGTCGACGATGCCGTAGACGACGGCCGAGGAAAGTGCGAGAAGGGCACCCATTGGATCAGGGGTGCCCCGGGACGAGGGTCCGATGCGTCAGCGGACCTGGCTGACGCTCAGGCCGCGGGCGCGGACTGCGGGGCCGCGGCGGCCCACTCCAGGACGAGCCGCTGGTACTCCTCGCGCTGCTCGACGCTCAGTGTCCCGCCCGACCGGCGCCACAGGGCCCGGATCTCCTCGTTGACCTCGTCAGCCGTTCGCTGGGAAGAGGATTCAACAGTGGTGGACATGCTGTGAAGCATACGTCGCCGCAGGTGAAGACGATGTGAGTAATCGTGAGTTAAACGGTCATTCCGGACAGTGTTGCTGATCACGTCCATCTCCCAGTAAACGTGAGCCTGTTCACGCTTCGGCCGACCCCAGCACCAGCACCTTGATGGCCAGCACGGCCGCGCCGCGCGCCCAGTCGTGAAAGTCGGACACCTTCGTCTCCAGCTCGACCGGGGCGGCCAGGGGATGCCGGTTGTCGCGGACGGTCTCCTCGACCGTCTTGCCGGCCACGTCCATCAGCCCGACCCCCTCCCCCGCGAGCAGGATCTTCTGCGGCATCACGAAGTTGGAGATCTGCGCGACGAGCGTGCCCAGGGCGCGTGCGGCCTCGTGGACCACCCGGGCGGGCATCGGGTCCCCGGCGGCGGCCGCCGCGAGGATCTCCTCGTACGTCCGGTCGCGGCCGGTGGCGGCCTGGACCTGGTAGCGGATGTTGGGGATGGTCAGCAGCGAGACGGCACTGCCGCGCCGGCCGTCCGGGGTGAGCGGGCCGCCCGGGTCGACGATCCAGTGACGGCCGAAGCCGCGGTCCTCCTCGGCGCAGGACACTCGTTTGCCGCCCAGGACGAGTCCGTAGCCGATGCCGGCGCCGATGGTGAGGACGACGAAGCGGTCCAGGCCGCGCCCGGCACCGAACCAGGTCTCGGCCTCGACCAGGGCGGCGACGTCGTTCTCGACGACCACCGGCAGCCCGGTGCGCTCCTCGACGAGTTCGGCCAGGGGGACGTCCCGCCACAGCAGGAAGGGGGACTCGCCGACGACGGCACGGTCCTGGACGAAACCGCCGACACCGATGCCGATCCCGGCGAGCCGGGGATGGTCGCGGGTCAGCTCGGCGGTCATCTCTCCGAGCACATCGGCGACTTCGGCGGGGTCGTGGGTGGTGAGCGGACGGTCGAGGCGGGCGACGATGTCGCTTCTGAGTGTGGTGACGACGCCGTAGACCATGTCCTCGGTGATCTTGAAGCCGAGGAAGGACCAGGAGTCGGCGACGACGTCCAGCGGTGTCGAGGGGCGGCCCTGGCGCGCCTCAGCCGGCACTCCCGCCTCGGCCACCTCGACCAGCAGGCCCGACTCGATCAGCGGCTTGGTCAGCCGGGTGAGGCTGCCGGCCGACAGCCCCAGCCTGCGGGCGAGCTCGGTGCGCGACAGCGGGCCGTGCACGAGCACCTCGATCGCCACCGCGCGCTCCCCCGGGCTCAGCGGCGGCCAGCTGGCGATGTCTGCGGTCATGTCGGCCCGACTCCCCTCGCCTTTTTTTCGCACTGAAACCAACACGACCACTCTAAGGCGATGATGGCTACTGCGAAAAGATGTACGCACCCCTCTTGACGCAGTAATTGTTTCGCGCCAAAAGTAAGTCCTGCCAGAGGACGAGCCGCCGCAGCGAGGGAGTCTCCCGATGACCATCGCCTCCAGCAGCCCTCCGTCGCGCCTGCCCGCGGGCGGCGCGACGGAGGCCCACAACAAGCCCAGGACACGACGCGACGACGTGAGCGAGAACAGGGGTGACGGACGGCTGGCCGCGGCCTTCATCGCACCGGCACTGCTCGGCTTCCTCGTCTTCCTGCTCTGGCCGACGCTCCGGGGCATCTACCTGAGCTTCACCCGCTTCAACCTGCTGACTCCGGCGGAGTGGGTGGGCCTGGACAACTACGTCCGCATGGTCAACGACCCCATTTTCTGGGACTCCTTGACGGTCACCGTCGAGTACGTGGTCATCAACATCGGCGTCCAGACGGTCGCCGCGCTCGCCATCGCCGTCCTGCTCCAGCGGCTGACCCAGTCGGCGATGCTGCGCGGCATCGTGCTCACGCCGTACCTGATGTCGAACGTCGTCGCGGGTCTGGTCTGGCTCTGGATCCTCGACGCCCAGCTCGGCATCGGCAACGAGATCATCAGCGCCCTCGGCGCCGACCGCATCCCGTTCCTCGCCGACGAGACCTGGGCGATCCCGACGATCGCGCTCATCAACGTGTGGCGGCACGTCGGCTACACCGCGCTGCTGCTGTTCGCCGGTCTCCAGGCGATCCCGAACGACATGTACGAGGCGGCCAGGGTGGACGGCGCGAGCGAGTGGCGGATGTTCTGGCGGATCACCATGCCGCTGCTGCGGCCGGTGCTCGCGGTCGTGCTCATCATGACGGTGATCGGGTCGTTCCAGGTGTTCGACACCGTGGCCGTGACCACCGCGGGCGGTCCGGCGAACGCGACCAACGTGCTCCAGTACTACATCTACGGCTCCGCCTTCGGCCGCTTCCAGTTCGGCTACGCCTCGGCCATGTCCGTCGCCCTGCTCATCGTGCTCAGCGCGATCACCATCCTCCAGTACCGGCTCACGCGGGCCGGCCGGACCGACCTCGGCTGACGGAAGGGAGACACCGGCATGGCTGCCGTGACGACAACGACGTCGACGACTGTGCGACCGGTCCGGCGCAGGTTCCCCTTCGGGCGGGCCGCCGCCTGGACCGTGATGGGGCTGATCGTCCTCATCATCCTGCTGCCGTTCTACTGGATCCTGCGCACCGCGCTCTCCACCAACGCGGGTCTCAACGCGGATCCGACCAACCCCCTGCCCGTGGACCTCACCACCAGCGGCTTCGAACGCGCCCTGGGGATGCAGTCGGCCGAGGAGGCCGTCGCGCAGGGCGGTGCGGGCGGCGGGCTCGACTTCTGGCGCTATCTGCTCAACTCGGTGCTGGTCTCGACTCTGATCACCGGCTGTCAGCTCTTCTTCTCCGCGATGGCCGCGTACGCCTTCTCACGGTTGCGCTGGCGCGGCCGGGACGCGGTGTTCGGGCTGTTCCTGGCCGGGATGATGGTGCCGACCATCTTCACGCTGCTGCCGAACTTCGTGCTCATCAAGCAGTTGCACCTGGTGGACACGCTCCTCGGCATCGCCCTGCCCACCATGTTCATGGCGCCGTTCGCGGTGTTCTTCCTGCGCCAGTTCTTCATGAACATCCCCCAGGAGGTGGAGGAAGCGGCTCTGCTGGACGGCGCCGGGAAGATCAAGATCTTCTTCCGGGTGGTGCTGCCGATGGCGTCCACGCCGATCCTCACGCTGGGCGTGCTGACGTACATCACCTCCTGGAACGACTACTTCTGGCCGCTGATGGTCTCCTACAGCGACAGCTCGCGCGTGCTGACCGTGGCGCTGGCGATCTTCCGGGCGCAGACCCCGGCGACCGGCGTCGACTGGTCCGGGCTCATGGCGGCGACGCTGATCGCCGCGCTGCCGATGCTGGTGCTGTTCGCCTGCTTCGCGCGCCGCATCGTCAGCTCCATCGGCTTCACCGGGATCAAGTAAGGGGACTGTGATGCGAATTCGTCTGCGTACGCTCGTCGCGGCGACCGGAGCGCTGGCGCTGTCCCTGGTCAGCGGATGCGCGCAGCAGGGCGCCGCCGGATCCTCCGCGAACACGGTCACGTACTGGCTGTGGGACGCCAACCAGCTGCCCGCCTACCAGGCCTGCGCCAAGGGGTTCGAGAAGGAGAACCCCGGACTGAATGTCAAGATCACCCAGTTGGGCTGGAGCGACTACTGGACCAAGCTCACCGCCGGGTTCATCGCGGGCACCCAGCCGGACGTGTTCACCGACCACATCCAGAACTTCGGCCAGTACGCCGACCTGAAGGTCCTGGAACCGCTCGACGACCTCGGCATCGAGAACGCCGACTACCAGCCGGGCCTCGCCGCCAACTGGATCGGGAAGGACGGCCATCGGTACGGCGCTCCCAAGGACTGGGACACCGTCGCGCTGTTCTACAACTCGAAGATGACGAAGGACGCCGGCCTCACCGCCGGGCAACTGAACAACCTCGCCTGGAACCCGGAGGACGGCGGCACCTTCGAGAAGGCCATCGCCCACCTCACGATCGACAGGAACGGCAAGCGGGGCGACGAGCCGGGCTTCGACAAGAACAACGTCAAGGTGTACGGCCTGGCCTCGAACGGCGGCGGCTTCGGCGACGGCCAGACCCAGTGGAGTACCTTCGCCGCCTCCGCCGGGTGGAGCTACCTGGACAAGCCCCGCTGGGGCACGAAGTACCAGTACGACAGCAAGACCTTCCAGTCGGTCATCAAGTGGTACTTCGGTCTGGCCAAGAAGGGCTACATGCCGCCGCTGTCCGACTACAACGTCCAGTCCAACCAGGCGAACACCCAGGTCGCGGCGGGCAAGGCCGCCACCGCGTTCGACGGGGCCTGGATGATCTCCACGTACGCGGGCTTCAAGGGCCGGGACATCGAGACGGCCCTGACACCGGTCGGCCCGACCGGCAAGCGCGCCACCATGATGAACGGCCTCGCCGACTCCGTCACCAAGGCCTCCAAGAACAAGGAGGGCGCCAAGAAGTGGGTGGCGTATCTGGCCTCGGACAAGTGCCAGAAGGTCGTCGGCGGTTACGGCGTCGTCTTCCCCGCGACGAAGGCCGGGACCGAGGCCGCCGTCGCCGCGTACCGGAAGAAGGGCATCGACGTCTCGTCCTTCACCGAACCCGTGGCCGACACGAAGAACTTCCGGACCTTCTCGTACCCGATCGCCAGTTACTCGGCGGACATGACGGCGCTCATGGCGCCGGCGATGGAGGACATCTACGGCAACGGCAAGCCGGTCAGCAGCCTCGACGAGACCAACGAACAGATCAACCTGATCCTCTCGCAGTGATCCCCCGACCAGTGAAGGGCACGCCTCACATGACGTTCTCCATCGGCATCGTCGGCGCCGGACAGTTCTCGGGCCAGTTCGCCACGCTGTTCCAGGCCCACCCCGGCGTCAGCGCCGTCTACGTCACCGACCTGCTGCCCGAGAGGGCCGGGCAACTCGCCTCCGCCCAGGGGCTGACGGGCACCTTCCCGTCGTACCAGGCCATGCTGGAATCGGAGGACGTCGACGCCGTCGCGATCTTCACGCAGCGCTGGACGCACGGGCCGCTGGTGCTCCAGGGCCTCAACGCGGGCAAGCACGTGTACTCCGCCGTCCCCATGGCCATCAGCACGGAGGAGATCGCCGCGATCATCGACGCGGTCAAGGCCACCGGGCTGACGTACATGATGGGCGAGACCAGCGAGTACAACCCGGCCACGGTCCACGCCCGCAACCAGATCGCCGAGGGCGCCTTCGGGCGGCTGTTCTACGCCGAGGGCGACTACGTCCACGACATGGACCTGGGGTTCTACGAGGCCTACCAGTACAGCGGCGGCGAGAACTGGAAGGCCACCGCCAGCTATCCCCCGCTGCTGTACCCGACGCATGCGGTCGGCGGGGTGCTGGGCGCCTGGAAGACGCACGCGGTCAGCGTGTCGGCGGTCGGTGTCGTCGACGACCGGGGTGACGGCGTCTTCGACAAGGAGGTCAGCCAGTTCGGCAACGACTTCTCCAACGCCACCGCGCTGTTCGAGGTGGCGGGCGGCGGCTCGTTCCGTACGAACGAGTTCCGGCGGGTCGGCTACCCCTCGCACATACGGGAGTCGCGTTTCCGCTTCTTCGGCACCGAGGCGAGCATGGAACAGCTCGCGACGGTCGCCCTGTGGCAGGACAAGCAGGGGGTGAAGGACATCAGCGAACTGCTGGAGCCCAAGCCCACCATGGCGCCCGACGACCCGTCGCTCCAGCACATCGCGCCCGAGCTGCGGGCCGCGTTCACCTCCGGGTCGGCTCCCGTGCACGACCGTGCGCGGCTGCCGAGGGAGTTCGACAACCTCCACAACGGCCACGAGGGCAGCCACCACTTCCTGGTGGACGACTTCGTGACCGCCGTCAACACGCGCACCCTGCCGTCGGTGAACGCGTGGGTGGCCGCCCGCTACACCCTGCCGGGCATCATCGCGCACGAGTCCGCGCGGCAGGGCGGGGTGCGGCTGGAGATCCCGGACTTCGGGGACGCGCCCCTGTAGGGACTCCGTGCGGGCCGGGTGCCTGGGATCAGGTGCCCGGCTTGCGGCCGTACACGAAGACGTCGTCGCCCTTCTTCAGCAGCGACCAGTACTTCTTCGCGTCGGTCTTCGTCATGTTGACGCAACCGTGCGAGCCCGGCGGGTTCCACATGCTGACGCCGACCGAGTGGAAGGCCTGGCCGCCGTCGAAGAACTGGGCGTAGGGCATCGGCACGTCGTAGATGGACGAGACGTGGTCGATGTTGCGCCAGTAGATCTTCTTCAGACCGGTGCGGGTCTCGTAGCCGTCGCGGCCCGTGCGGACCGGGACGGGGCCGTAGACGAGCTTCTTGCCGTCCTGGATCCAGCTCAGCTGGAGGCTCAGGTTCACACAGGCGATCCGGCCCTTGTTCACCGGGCACTTGCCGTCCTTGTTGGGGTTCTTCCCGACCGCCTTCTGCTTCTGCATCAGGTCCATCACGCCCCAGGTGACGGGCCCGGCGTAGCCGGCGTTCGGGGAGATGCCGTGCTTGGTCTGGAAGGCCTTGATCGCCTTGCAGTCGGCAGCGGACTGCTTGCCGTCGACCGGGCGGCCGAGAAACTTCTCCACCTGCTTCTGGTACGGGCCGGTCTTGGTGGTGCAGCTCGCGGCCGCGGCCGGCGTGGCGCCGAGCGCGAGTGTGAGCGGTGCCACCAGTCCGGTGATCCCGAGTACGACGGCACCCCGTCTGCGTACGTCCCCCATGGTTGGTCCTGCCCTTTCGCGGAAGTGGTCACATGGTCTGCGATCCCTGCCAGCTAGACGGGCGCACGGGGGATTCGGTTGTGCGGTCTTTCGGCCTGCGACGAAACGGTGACATACCTCGCCACGCAGCCGGCCGAGGACGACCAGCGTGGTGCCGGTGATCCATGCGGCGTCGGGCGAGACGAGGAGAGCGACGGCCGCGAGACGTCCCCGGCCGGGGTGCGGGTCAGGGAGCACGGTCCGTCTCAGCGGTAGCCGGTCGTGTCGGCCGGCTTGCCCGTGTCCTGCACCTCGACGAGGTAGCGCCAGGCATCCGGGCGGCTGCCGTCGAGGTCGGTGAAGCCGTACTCCTGGGCGAGGCCGCCGCTGGAGAGGGACCGGCCGTTCCAGCGCGCCACGTCCGGGTCGGCGGCGAGCGCGGCCACGGCCCGGCCCACGTAGCGGGGGGTCTCCGAGATGGCGAAGTGGGGCTCGCGCTCCAGGGCGTCGCGCCAGTTGTCCTCCCGTACCCCGAAGGTGTCGAGCATGATCTCCGAGCGCAGCCAGCCGGGGGTGAGGGCGACGGCGGTGGCGCCGCGCGGGCCGAGTTCGTGGCCGAGGGCGAAGGCCATGCGCAGGACGGAGGCCTTGGCGAGGTCGTAGAAGAAGTTCACGCGGTAGTTGTCGGCGTTGTAGTCGGCGGTTCCGTCGGTGACCTCGACGACGAGGCCGCCGGGGTGGCGCAGCAGCAGCGGCAGGGCGTGGTGGCTGGTGATCGCGTGCGTCTCGACCGCGAGCCTGAGCAGGTGCAGGCCCTTGTCGAGATCGTGCTCCCAGAGCGGGCTCTCCCACTCGAAGAGGTTCTCACCGCCCCAGATGTCGTTGACGAGAACATCGAGGCGGCCCTGCTCGTCGGCGATCCTGTCCACCAGAGCGCGGACCTGTGCCGGGTCGAGGTGGTCGGCGGGTACGGCGATGCCCTGCCCGCCGGCCTCGGTGACCAGGTCGGCGGTGTCCTCGATGGTCTCGGGCCGGTCGTACTCCGAGCGGCGGGTGCGCGTGCTGCGGCCGGTGACGTAGACGGTGGCGCCGGCCGCGCCGAGCTCCACCGCGATGCCGCGTCCGGCGCCCCGGGTGGCTCCGGCTACCAGTGCGACCTTGCCTTTCAGTGGAGCTGACATGTCCGACCTCCCGTGACCGTGGCTGCTTGTCGCCTCCAGGGTGACGGGTAAGCCGGACATCTTCTGTCGCCTTTTACGGGAGACACGTGATCAGTGTCCCCGGGCGATCCACTCCTGAAGGTGCGGGGCCTCCGCGCCGATGGTCGTGGCGTCTCCGTGGCCGGTGAGGACCTTCGTCTCGGGTGGCAGCGTGAGGAGGCGGTCGCGGATCGAGTCGATGATCGTCGGGAAGTGCGAGAAGGACCGGCCGGTGGCGCCGGGGCCGCCCTGGAAGAGGGTGTCGCCGGTGAAGACGGTGGCGAGCCCGGGGTCGTACAGGCACACCGCGCCGGGCGCGTGCCCCGGGGTGTGCAGGACCCGCAGGTCGGCGCCGCCGGCCTCGATCACCTGGCCGTCGACCAGCCAGGCGTCGGGCTCGCGGTCCGGGTGGGTCTGCTTCCACAGCGGCAGGTCGTCGCGGTGCAGCCAGATGGTGGCTCCGGTGCGCTCGGCGAGGGCGGGAGCGGCGTCGATGTGGTCGTTGTGGGCGTGGGTGCACACGATGGCCGTGAGCCGGCGGTCTCCGACGGCCTCCGCGATGGCGTCGGCGTCGTGGGCGGCGTCGATGACGATCGCCTCGTGGTCGTCACCGACGATCCAGACGTTGTTGTCGACGTCCCAGGTGCCGCCGTCGAGGCTGAACCGGCCGGAGGTGACGAGGTGTTCGACGCGCGGGGCCATCACAGCACCACCACCGAGCGCAGCACGTCGCCGTGGTGCATCCGCTCGAACGCCTTCTCCACCTCGTCGAGCTGGATGGTCTCGGTGACGAACGCCCCGAGGTCCAGGCGCCCTTGCAGGTGCAGGTCGATCAGCATGGGGAAGTCGCGGGACGGCAGGCAGTCGCCGTACCACGACGACTTCAGCGCCCCGCCACGCCCGAACACGTCCAGCAGCGGCAGTTCGAGTTTCATCTCGCGGGTGGGCACGCCGACCAGGACGACCGTGCCGGCGAGGTCGCGGGCGTAGAAGGCCTGCTTGTACGTCTCCGGGCGGCCGACGGCTTCGATGACGACGTCGGCGCCGAAGCCGCCGGTGAGTTCGCGGATCGCCTCGACCGGGTCGCACTCGCGCGAGTTGACGGTGTGGGTGGCGCCCATGGTCCGTGCGGTGGCGAGCTTGCGGTCGTCGATGTCGACGGCGATGATCTTCGCCGCTCCGGCGAGGTGCGAGCCGGCGATGGCGGCGTCGCCGACACCGCCGCAGCCGATGACGGCGACCGTGTCACCCCGGCCGACGTTTCCGGTGTTGATCGCGGCGCCGATGCCGGCCATGACGCCGCAGCCGAGCAGCCCGGCCACCTGCGGGGCGACCGCCGGGTTGACCTTGGTGCACTGCCCGGCCGCGACCAGCGTCTTCTCGGCGAAGGCACCGATGCCGAGGGCCGGGGACAGCACCGTGCCGTCGGTGAGGGTCATCTTCTGCCCGGCGTTGTGGGTGTCGAAGCAGTACCAGGGCCGCCCGCGCAGACAGGCGCGGCATTTCCCGCACACCGCACGCCAGTTGAGGATCACGAAGTCACCGGGCTCGACGTCGGTGACGCCGTCGCCGACCGCCTCGACCACGCCCGCGGCCTCGTGGCCCAGCAGGAAGGGGAAGTCGTCGCTGATGCCGCCCTGCTTGTAGTGCAGATCGGTGTGGCACACCCCGCAGGCCTGGACGCGCACGACCGCCTCCCCCGGGCCGGGATCGGGCACGACGATGGTCTCGATCCGTACCGGCTCGTCCTTGCCCGGTGCGATCACACCGCGTACTTCCTGCGCCATGCTGACTCCTTCGTCGGCTTCGTCGGCCGGGATGCCTTCCCTTCCGACCCTACGCGCGACTGATCGGCAAGGGGTGCGGATCGGCCACCCGCGGCGCCGTATCACCAGCTCACGCGCTGTCCCAAAACGCCGGGCACCGCACCGGCGGCCCCCGTAACCTGAACGCTCCGCCCGACGCCGAAGGAGCGACGTGAGCATCGCAGAGACCGAGACCGGTACACCCGCCTGGCGGCTGCTCCTCGGATACGTACGGCCGCACCGCCGGTCCCTGTTCGCCGGTGCCGTGCTCTCGCTGGTCACCGGGGCGACCGGGCTGATGCTGCCGCTGGTGGCGCGGGGCCTGATCGACGATCTGGCGCACGACCGGGCCATCACCGGCGCGCTGCTGGCGATGTCGGCCCTGGTCGTGACCAACGCGGCGGTCGGAGCGCTGGGTTCGTACGTGTTGCAGCGCACCGCCGAGTCGGTGGTGCTCGGCGCGCGGCGCGCCCTGTCGTCGTATCTGCTGCGGCTGCGGATCACGGCCGTGGACCGCAGCGAACCCGGCGACCTGATGGCGCGCATCACCTCGGACACCACCCTGCTCCGCGCGGTCACCACGGACTCGCTGGTCGGGCTGGGCACGGGCGGTCTCACGCTCGTCGCGACGGTGGTCATGATGGGCCTCGTGGAGCCCGTCCTGCTGGGAGTCACCCTGGCCGTGATCCTGGGCGCGGGCGTGATCCTCGGCGTGATCGTGCCGCGTATCAACAAGGCGAGCCGGCAGGCGCAGGACGCGGTGGGTGTCATGGGTGCCTCGCTGGAGCGGATCCTCGGCGCCCTGCGCACCGTGAAGGCGTCCGGTGCCGAGCACCGGGAGGAACGCACGCTGCACGAGGCGGCGCAGGAGTCGTGGCGGCAGAGCGTGCGGGCCGCCAAGTGGTCGGCGGCCGCGGGCAACACGGCGGGGCTCGCCATGCAGATCGCCTTCATCACGGTGCTCGCGGTGGGCGGCGCGCGCGTGGCGACCGGCGCGATCGACGTGGGCACGCTGGTCGCGTTCCTGCTGTTCGTCTTCTACCTGATGTCGCCGATACAGCAGGTCGTCGGCGCCGTCACGCAGTACCAGACGGGCGCCGCGGCCCTCACCCGCATCCAGGAGGCGCTGCGGCTGCCCGCCGAGCCGGCCACCGCGGCCGCCCCGCTCCCCTCCCCCGGCACGCGGCCCGCCGCCCTCGCCTTCGACGACGTCCGCTTCCGCTACGCAGACGATCTGCCGTACGTCCACCACGGCGTGACGTTCGCCGTGCCCGCGCAGGGCATGACGGCGTTCGTGGGCCCGTCCGGCGCCGGCAAGACCACCGTCTTCTCGCTGATCGAGCGGTTCTACGAGCCGGACTCCGGGGTGATCACGTTCGACGGGCGCGACCTCGCCGACTGGGACCTGACGCAACTGCGCGCCGCGATCGGCTACGTGGAGCAGGACGCGCCGGTCCTGTCGGGCTCCCTGCGGGACAACCTGCTGCTGGGCAATCCGGAGGCGGACGACGACGCCCTCGCGCGGGTGCTGAAGACGACCCGTCTCGACGGTCTGGTCGCCCGGCTGCCCGCCGGTCTCGACACGCTCGTCGGGCATCGTGGCACCAAGCTGTCGGGCGGTGAGCGGCAGCGGGTCGCCATCGCCCGGGCTCTGCTGCGCCGGCCCCGGCTGCTGCTGCTCGACGAGGCGACCTCGCAGCTGGACGCGGTGAACGAGGCGGCGCTGCGCGACACCGTCGCGGACGTGGCCCGTACGACGACGGTCCTGGTGGTGGCGCACCGGCTGTCGACGGTGACGATGGCCGACCGGATCGTGGTGATGGATGCCGGGCGGGTCCGGGCGGTCGGCACGCACCGCGAGCTCGTGACCGCCGACCCGCTCTACGCGGAGCTGGCGGCGACCCAGTTCCTGGCCGCGTCGGACTGAACCACCGGGCATGCGTGAGGGCCGCCCGAGCCGGGCGGCCCTCGTCGCGACGCGCTGCCGTCAGGGCCGGACGTTCGGAACGGAACCGAAGACCGGGGAGACCAGGCCGACGGCCTGGTTCAGCTGGTTGAGGTCGTTGAGGCGGTTGAGCCCGGCCGGCCGGGAGGAGGGCCGCCGGATCTTGTCCTTGTGCTCGGCGGGGATGTCGCTCACGGTCAGCGAGTCCGGCGTGGCGATCGGGCTGAGCGGGTTCCGGGATTCCGCGTCGGCCGCGTTCGTCATCGGCGCGGCGAGGCCGGTGACACCCGCGGCGAGACCAACGGCGGCGACGAAACGTCGTGTTGAGATCATGCCTATCGCAGCGCGAGCGGGTCCGGCTGCGTTGCCTGCGTTTGCCGAGCTCGCCGGACGGGAGGAGGCTCGACAGGAGGAGAGGCTCCTCGCGGCCCGCTTCCGACCGGGTCGCGGCCCTTCGAAGGAGGTCATCATGGGAACCGCGGCAGACCCCGCCTTCGACAGAGAGACACTGCGCCAGGGCGTGGAAGGACAGAGCCCGGACCTGCTGCTCTCGCTCTACGCGGACGACGCGGAGTTCCGCATCGTCGACCGCACGACCCAGCCCAGCCACCCCAAGGTCCTGCACGGCCGGGACGAGATCAGCCGGATGCTGGAGGACGTCTACAGCCGCGACATGTCGCACAAACTGGAGCGGTGCGTCATCCAGGGCGACGAAGCCGCGTACAGCGAGAGCTGCGAGTACGCGGACGGTGTGCGCGTCCTGTCCGAGTCCATGATCTCGCTGAAGGACGGCAAGATCGCCGAGCAGACCCTCGTCCAGGCCTGGGACGAGTAGGGACCACGCCGACGAGCCCCGCAGGGGGCTCGGTTAGGGTGGGACCGGGCCGTGACTGGCGCTGAGGTGGAGCACCACCGGGGAGCGGCTCCGCAGGAGTCGATGCCGTGCGCCTGGGCGAAGCAGCACACCAGCCCAGGAGTGGAACATGTCGCAGGCACGGCTCATGGACGGAACCTCGCTCGCCCGGCGGATACTGGAGGAGACCGGCAAGCGCGCGGCCGGCCTCACCGAAAGGACAGGCACGGCACCGTGCCTCGCGACGGTTCTGGTCGGCGAGGACCCGGCGTCCGTCACGTACGTCCGGATGAAGCAGAACCGCTGCCGCAAGGCCGGCATCACTTCCCGGCACGTGGCGCTGCCCGCCGCCACGACCACCGAGGAGCTCGTCGGCACGCTCGAGGCGCTCTCCGCCGACCCCGGCGTGCACGGGATCCTCCTCCAGCACCCGATGGGCGAGCACATCGACGAGCGGGCCGCGTTCGAGGCGATCGCGCCCGGCAAGGACGTCGACGGCGTCACCTTCGCCTCCTTCGCGACGATGAGCTTCGGCCTGCCGGGCTTCGTGTCCTGCACGCCCGGCGGGGTCATGCGGCTGCTCGACGAGTACGGCGTCGACCCGGCCGGCAAGCGGGCCGTGGTCGTGGGACGCAGCGCCATCCTCGGCAAGCCGGCCGGCATGCTGCTGCTCGCCCGGGACGCGACGGTCACCTACTGCCACTCGCGCACCCGGGACCTGTCGGCGGCCGTGCGGGAGGCGGACATCGTGGTGGCCGCGGTGGGACGGCCCCGGTTGATCCGCGGCCAGGACGTCAAGCCCGGCGCCGTCGTGATCGACGCCGGGTACAACCCCGGCAACATCGGCGACGTCGACTTCGACTCCGCCGCGGAGCGGGCCTCGCTGATCACGCCGGTGCCGGGCGGCGTCGGCCCGATGACCATCGCCACGCTGCTGGAGCAGACCGTGGACGCCGCCGCCCGGCAGCTCGGTGCGGCCGGGGTCTGATCAGCGCATCCACGCGCTGTACGACATCACGTCGCCCTTCTTGACGCCGTACTCGGGCTCGGCGGTGCTGAAGGTGCTCTCCAGACCGAGGACGGCTCCGGTGACCGGGTCCATGATCAGCATGCGGCGGGCGCCGGGGCCGTCGTACACGTACGCCTGACCGCGTCGCCCGAGGCGGTCGGTCACCTGGCCGACGGGCCGCAGCCCCTCGGTGCCGGCCAGGAGGCGGGCGAGCGTCGCGGTCTCCCGGGCGCCGAGGGTCCAGTGGTCGAGCAGCACCTCGACGGCGTCCAACAGTTGGGGCGTGCTCAGCGGAGTGGCGGAGTGCTGAGCCTCCGTCAGGTAGGCGCGCAGGCGGTCGGGGTCGTGCGGCGGCGGGGACTGGGGCGGGGCGTCGCTCCAGCTCGGCGGATACGTCTGGTCGCTGAGGACGTGCCCGTCGTCGACGAGGTGCGGCTCGCCGCCCTCGGTGGAGAGGACCGGGCGGCCCGGATGCCTCGGGTCGGTCGCCACGACCAGTTGCGTGTGGCTGCCGTCGGCCCGCCAGCGCACGATGCGCTCCTCGGGGAGCGTGATCGGGGGCTTGTCGTCCGACATGCCCATGCTCCAGGACTGCACGTGCGTGCCCTTGCGCAGGCGGGGCGAGCCGTTGGCTGCGGCCTGTTCGGCACGCTCGGCCAGCCGGTCCAGGGGCAGCGGTGTGGAGCCGGTCTGCACCACCAGCGGACGCGGCGCGGCGACCGCCGGTGTGGTGTTCGGGCCGCTCAGCACGAGGGTCAGTGCCAAGGCGGCGACCACGACGGCCGCGACGAGCCCCCAGGCCAGCCGGGGCCGGCCGGCGCCCGGCAGCAGCCGGTCCCGCAGACGGCCGGAGGGCCGCTCCCGCAGCAGCCGCTCCAGGCGGCGCTCGGCGCCGTGGTCCAGGGGGCCGTCGCCGAAGTGAGGGCCGTCGGACGGCACCGGGTTGGCGCCGCGCACCAGTTCGAGTTCGTCAGCCATGGCCGTATTCCTTAGAGGCGGTCACGTGGGTGGCGGTAAGGGGACGCGGGGCATGGGTGTGGCCACCGGTCGGGGGCGTGGGCAGGGGGCGTGCGTCGCGGCTGGGCGCGGTCCAGGGCCAGGCGTCTGCGTCGCGATCACTCGCCGTCCTGGTGACCGCGTGTGCGTCGCGATCACTCGCGGACCTGGTGACCGCGTGTGCGTCGCGACCGATCGCGGTGCTGGTGACGGGCCCGGAGAGCATGTCGGTCACCGCCGGTCCCCCTCGCGCAGTGAGTGTCCGGTGACCACCGCCACCGCGGGACGCATGCGATCGATCTCGGCTCTGAGGCGGCGGCGGGCCCGGTGCAGCCGCATCGTGGCGGCACGCCTGCCGCAGCCGAGGGCGACCGCGACCTCGTCGATGCCGAGTTCCTCCCAGGCCGTCAGGCGCAGCACCTCCTGGTCGGACGCGGAGAGCCGGGCGAGTGCCTCGTGCACCCAGGCGCCGGGGTTCTCGGTCTCGGGGCCTTCCGCGATGTGCCGTCCGTGCGCGGTGTCGTCGTTGCCGAGCCGGTCGACGAGCCGGCGGCGGCGTCCGTGGCCGCGCACCGCGTTGGCCAGGCAGTTGCGTGCCACGCCGTACAGCCAGGGCAGCGGGGAGGAGGGCAGGTCGGCCCGGCGCCGCCAGGCGACCGTGAACACCTCCGCCACCACTTCCTCCACCTCGCCGGCCCGCCCGTCCAGCCGCCGCGCGACATAACGGCTGACCGCCCAGTAGTGCTCGCGATAGGCAGCGGCGAAGATCTCGTCGTTGCTCATGTCCCGTTCGTGTCCGGCACCTTCCCGATCGTCACACCCGTTTCCGTGATTCTCGTCGCGTCAGGAAAGTGTGACGTCCGGGCGGGGCGCGGACACAGGCGGGGCATGAGGCACCTGAAGTGGCTGACGACCACGGATCACAAGACGATCGGCACGCTGTACCTGGTGACGTCGTTCGCGTTCTTCGTCATCGGTGGCGTGATGGC
>NZ_DF968454.1:0-198 GCF_001270025.1 Streptomyces azureus
GCTGGTGCGGCTGGGATTGCCGCATAGCCTCCAGGCTGTGGACAGGGAACGCAGTGCTCGGCAGCTTCGGTTGATCGGCGAGACGGTGGAGTTTGCGAAGGCCCTCGGCGTGGAGGTGTGGCTCCGCGGGGGCTGGGCCATGGACTTCTTCATCGGCGAGCCCACACGTGACCATGAGGACATCGACTGGTTCGCCTG
>NZ_DF968455.1:0-8659 GCF_001270025.1 Streptomyces azureus
CCCTCAACGCCACACCGGGCCGGAAGGACACGCACCACCACAACCGACCTGACCAAGCACTACTAGTGTCCCGCGCCGGAAGTTCCTAGGTAGTTTCCGCTGAGCTGCGGACGGTCAACGCCCTTGGTCGGCGGCGAGAATCCGACCGCCGAGACGAGACAGATCTACCGACGGATTTCTGGCGCGGCACACTAGCCCCGGGCCGTAGGGTGCGCGCGCGACCTACGTGGCCGTCGGCGTCCTGGGCCTGTACTACCTCTGATCTTGCGCGGTGCGCCGCCCTTCAGGGCGGTGGTGAAGCGCATTTCGAGACTGCTCTGACCCGCACCGGGGCACGGGTCTGCACCATTGGCCTCAGCTCACGGGACGCTGTTGCCGTTCGCTGTAGTGCTTCACGACGGTGACACCGGCCTGGCGGCGCTGGAGGGCTGCACCAGCCATGCGGCGCTGGCTGCGGGGGGAGTCCGACACGGCCGGGCGCATCGCTCCCGGGTTCCGGGCCGACCTGACGGCACTGGGGCGGACCCGGTGGCCGCTCCGGCGGACGAGGTGGCCGAGGCACCGGTGCGACTGACGGTGACCGGCGGGTACGTGGTGTATCGGGGGAAGTGAGGCAGAGATGAGGCACGGGCGCCGCGGCCAGCGTCACAGTCTGGCGGGTACCACCTGCGGCAGCGCGTACGGCTGCCTGCCGTACCAGACCCCGGCCACCGCGAACCCGAAGGCCAGACACAGCACGCCACCGACCGCATCCAGCCAGAAATGGTTCGCCGTGGCGACGATGACGACCAGCGTCAGCGCCGGGTACAGCAGGCCCAGGACCCGCACCCAGGGGATCGTCGCCAGGGCGAAAATGGTCAGGCCGCACCACACGGACCAGCCGATGTGCATCGAGGGCATCGCGGCGTACTGGTTGGACATGTGTTTCAGGTCGCCGGACGCCATCGATCCCCAGGTCTGGTGGACCATGACGGTGTCGATGAAGTCGCCGCCGTTCATCAGCCGTGGGGGCGCCAGCGGATACAGGTAGTAACCGACCAGGGCGACGGCGGTCGTCGCGAACAGCACCAGGCGGGTCGCCCCGTACCGGCCGGGATGGCGACGGTACAGCCACACGAGCACACCCAGCGTCACCACGAAGTGCAGCGTCGCGTAGTAGTAGTTCATGCCGATGATCAGCCAAGTCGCCGAGTTCACGGCCTGGTTCACCGACTCCTCCACGGCGATGCCCAGAGCGTGCTCGGCCTGCCAGATCCAGTCGGCGTTGCGCAGCGCCTCGGCCTTCTGCTCGGGCACGGCGTTGCGGACGAGCGAGTACGTCCAGTAACTCACCGCGATCAGCAGGATCTCGAACCAGAACCGGGGCCGGCGGGGGGTGCGAAGCCGGGGGAGGAGACCCTGTCCCGGATCGGCCGCGACCGGGTCCGGAACGGCCGCTTTCCGGCCGTCCAGCGTCGTCACGGTCGCGTCACCCATAGGCACAAAGTCTGCCAGAAAAGCCCTGTCCACCCGATCATCCTCCGCCCTGGCGTCCACCGCATGTTCAGCGGCGAAATCCAGCCGCGAACCTCAGGGGCGAGCGCGGTCCCCAGGAGCCGTATCCGTCGAGCCGCGCACCACCAGTTCCGGCATGAACACGAACTCGCTGTGGGGTGCGGGCGTCCCGCCGATCTCCTCCAGCAGTGTGCGCACGGCCGCCTGGCCCATCGCCGGGACCGGCTTGCGGATCGTGGTCAATGGCGGGTCGGTGAAGGCGATCAGCGGAGAGTCGTCGAAGCCGACCACGGAGATGTCCGTCGGAACCTCCAGGCCGCGCTGCCGCGCCGCCCTGATCGCGCCCAGCGCCATCATGTCGCTGGCGCACACCACGGCCGTGCAGTTCCGCTCGATCAGCGCCGCGGCCGCGGCCTGACCGCCCTCCAGGGTGTAGAGGGAGTGCTGCACCAGCTCCCTCTCGACGGTCTCGGCGCCCAGGCCCAACTGGTCCTGCATGGTGCGCACGAAGCCCTCGATCTTGCGCTGCACGGGCACGAACCGCTTGGGCCCCAGGGCCAGACCGATCCGCGTGTGCCCCAGGGACACCAGGTGCGTCACCGCCAGGTTCATCGCCGCGCGGTCGTCAGGGGAGATGAACGGCGCCTGCACCTTCGGCGAGAAACCGTCGACCAGTACGTACGGCACGCCCTGCGCGCGCAGCCGGTCGTAGCGCTGCATGTCGGCGGTGGTGTCCGCGTGCAGCCCGGAGACGTAGATGATGCCGGCGACCCCGCGGTCCACGAGCATCTCCGTGAGCTCGTCCTCGGTCGAGCCGCCCGGGGTCTGGGTGGCCAGCACGGGCGTGTAGCCCTGCCGGGTCAGCGCCTGGCCGATGACCTGGGCCAGGGCCGGGAAGATCGGGTTCTCCAGCTCCGGGGTGATCAGGCCGACCAGGCCCTCGCTGCGCTGCCGCAGACGCACGGGGCGTTCGTAGCCCAGCACGTCGAGGGCGGCCAGCACGGACTGGCGGGTGGTGGCGGCGACGCCCGGCTTCCCGTTGAGGACGCGGCTGACGGTCGCTTCGCTCACCCCCGCCTGCGCAGCGATGTCGGCAAGCCGTGTGGTCACAGCACTGGACTGTAGCGGCCGGGGTTCTGCTTGCACACCGACGGGACGCCTGGTGCGGGCCGGCGCGCGGCCCGCTGCGGGTTGCTTGGTCATCGCGGTCCCTCGAAGTCGTGGTCGGCGCCGATCCGCAACGGATGATTCCCCCCGGCGGCAACGGATGGCAAGTGCTTGCAGAGTCTTGCACAACTGTCCGACTCCCCGCCGAACAGGCGGAAATCCAGGTTCCACAAGGGGCGGGGAGAGGTCACGGCGGGATAACCATCCGCACCCCTTGCAACTTTTTGCTGCAAGGTCTTTCGCAACTCCTTCAAGCGCGGCTAATCTCACCGACGCCCGGCGGCCAACGGCGCAGTCGGCAGCACGAAACGGGCTTTCACCCTCAAGGAGAACTCATGCGGCGTGGCATAGCGGCCACCGCGCTGGTGGCGTCCCTCGCCCTGGCGGCGACGGCGTGCGGCGGGAGCGACAGCGGCGACGAGACCGACGGCCCGGTCACCATCACCTGGTGGGACACCTCCAACGCCACCAACGAGGCGCCGACGTACCAGGCCCTGGTCAAGGAGTTCGAGGCCGCCAACAAGGACATCAAGGTCAATTACGTCAACGTCCCCTTCGACCAGGCGCAGAACAAGTTCGACACCGCCGCCGGTTCCAAGGGTGCCCCCGACGTGCTGCGCTCCGAGGTCGGCTGGACCCCCGCCTTCGCCAAGAAGGGCTTCTTCGCGCCCCTGGACGGCACCGAAGCCCTCGCCGAGCAGGACAAGTTCCAGCCCAGCCTGATCGAGCAGGCCAAGTACGACGGCAAGACCTACGGCGTCCCCTTCACCACGGACACCCTCGCCCTCGTCTACAACAAGGAACTGTTCGAGAAGGCCGGCGTCGAGGCCCCCAAGACCTGGGACGACCTGAAGAAGGCCGCCGCCGCCATCAAGGACAAGACCGGCGTCGACGGCTACTGGGGCTCCACCCAGGCCTACTACGCCCAGTCCTTCCTCTACGGCGAGGGCACCGACACCGTCGACGTCGACGCCAAGAAGATCACCGTCACCTCGCCCGAGGCCAAGAAGGCCTACGGCACCTGGCAGGGCCTCTTCTCCGGCAAGGGCCTGCACAAGGCCGACACCACCGCCGACGCCTACGCCCACATCCAGGAGGCGTTCGTCAGCGGCAAGGTCGCCTCGATCGTCCAGGGCCCCTGGGAGATCACGAACTTCTACAAGGGCTCGGCCTTCAAGGACAAGAACAACCTCGGCATCGCCACCGTCCCGGCCGGCTCCACCGGCAAGGCGGGCGCCCCGACCGGCGGCCACAACCTCTCCGTGTACGCGGGCTCGGACAAGGCCCACCAGGAGGCCTCGCTGAAGTTCGTGAAGTTCATGACCTCGGCGAAGGCCCAGGAGACCATCGCGCTGAAGAACTCCACGCTCCCCACGCGCGAGGACGCCTACACCGCCGAGGTCAAGGCCGACCCCGGCATCGCCGGCTACCAGGGCGTGCTGTCCTCCGCCCAGCCGCGCCCGGCGCTGCCCGAGTACAGCTCGCTGTGGGGTCCGCTCGACGACGAGCTGATCGAGATCGCGGGCGGCAAGGAGTCCCTGGACAAGGGCCTCGGCGACGCCGAGACCGCCATCGCCAAGCTGGTGCCGGACTTCTCCAAGTGACCGCCGCGTGGCCGCCGGATCCCCCGGTCATGGGGGAGGGGATCCGGCGGCCACCGGCCCACGCCTGCGCCTGAGCCCGGGCAGCTCCCCTTGACCTCCGTGAACTTCCAGAAGGTGTCGAACCATGACCGTCGTCATCGACCGAGCGACCGGCAAGCGGCGCGGTGAGCGGGAACCGCGGCCCGGGCCGGCCCGGCGGCTGAAGAACGGCTTCCACAAACACTGGTACGCCTACGCGATGATCGCCCCGGTGGCGATCGTCCTCGGCGTCCTCGTGCTGTACCCGCTGGCGTACGGCCTGTACCTCACCCTCACCGACGCCACCAGCCTGAACACCGCCCGCACGATCGGCGTCAACCACATCGACGCCACCTACAAGTTCATCGGTCTGGACAACTACGCCGACATCCTGTGGGGTCCGACGGCGTACGACCGCTTCTGGTCGCACGTCCTGTGGACGGTCTTCTGGACGGCGGCCTGCGTCACCCTGCACTACGGCATCGGCCTCGGTCTCGCCCTGCTGCTCAACCAGAAGCTGCGCGGGCGCACCCTCTACCGGATGATCCTGGTGCTGCCCTGGGCCGTGCCGACCTTCGTCACCGTGTTCGGCTGGCGGTTCATGCTCGCCGACGGCGGCATCATCAACTCCGGCCTGGACTTCCTGCACCTGCCGACGCCCTCTTGGCTGGAGGACACCTCCTGGCAGCGGTTCGCCGCGATCATGGTCAACACCTGGTGCGGTGTGCCGTTCATGATGGTCTCGCTGCTCGGCGGACTCCAGTCCATCGACGCGAGCCTGTACGAGGCGTCAGAGATGGACGGGGCCAGCGCCTGGCAGCGGTTCCGGTACGTCACCCTGCCCGGTCTGAGGTCCGTCAGCACCACGGTCGTCCTCCTCGGCGTGATCTGGACCTTCAACCAGTTCGCCATCATCTTCCTGCTGTTCGGAAACACCGCCCCGGACGCCCAGATCCTCGTGACCTGGGCCTACCAGCTGGGCTTCGGACAGCAGCCGCGCGACTACGCCCAGTCCGCCGCCTACGGAATCCTGCTCCTGTCCATCCTGATCGTCTTCACCTCCTTCTACCGCCGCTGGCTGAACCGCAACGAGCAGCAGCTCGCGATCTGAGGCAGGAGTCCGAAATGAGTACGACCACCGTCGAGACCTCCGCCGCGGACACCGGGCGGCGACCCGCCGACGTACCCCGCAAGGGCCGCCGCCGCGGCGAGCACAGCCGCGCGGCCTCCCTCGTCTCGCACGCCATCCTGATCGGCGCGAGCCTGACCGCGCTCTTCCCGATCGCCTGGCTGCTCTTCCTGTCCCTCGGCCCGGACAAGGACGACTACCTCCACCCCGGGCGCATATGGGGCAAGATGGCGCTCGACAACTACGCGTTCGTCCTCCAGGACACCAATTTCTTCCACTGGCTGAAGAGCACGCTGATCGTGGGGCTGGGCACGACGCTCATCGGCGTCGTCGTCGCCGCGTCCACCGGGTACGCGGTCTCCCGCATGCGGTTCCCCGGCTACCGGAAGCTGATGTGGGTGCTGCTGGTCACCCAGATGTTCCCGATCGCGGTACTGATCGTGCCGATGTACCAGATCCTCTCGGATCTCCAGCTCATCGACAGCTACCTTGGTCTCATCCTTGTCAACTGCACCACGATCGTGCCGTACTGCGCCTGGCTGATGAAGGGCTATTTCGACACCATCCCGTTCGAGATCGACGAGGCCGGGCGCGTCGACGGGCTGACCCCCTTCGGCACCTTCGCGCGGCTGATCCTTCCGCTGGCCAAGCCGGGCCTCGCGGTCGCCGCGTTCTACAGCTTCCTCACGGCCTTCGGTGAGGTCGCGTTCGCTTCGACGTTCCTGCTGAGCGACGACAAGTACACGTTCGCCGTCGGTCTCCAGACGTTCGTGAGCGAGCATGACGCGCAGCGCAATCTCATGGCCGCGACAGCGGTTCTGATCGCCATACCGGCCGCCGCGTTCTTCTATCTCGTGCAGAAGAACCTGGTGACCGGGCTTACCGCCGGCGGCACAAAGGGATGACCTCCGCTTGTCGACCGGCTGCGGGTCCGTCGGGGCTGGTCGCGCCCACGCGGCGGAGCCGCATATCGATACCCCCCGCGCCCCTGTGGGGGCGCGGGGTGGCGGCCGCGGTGCCCATCCGACCCCGCTGTGCCGCGGCCGCCTCGTCACCCATCCGCCCCACGCTCACATGACCACATCTCAGTTACGCATCAAGGACGACATGAGCCAGCAGCACTCAGCCGCCCCGACCTCCACTCCGGCATCGGCGGTCGCCACCGTCACCAATCGTCGCGACTGGTGGCGGGACGCGGTGATCTACCAGGTCTACCCACGCAGCTTCGCCGACAGCAACGGCGACGGCATGGGTGACCTGGAAGGTGTCCGCACCCGTCTGCCGTACCTGCGCGACCTCGGCGTGGACGCCGTGTGGCTCAGCCCCTTCTATGCTTCGCCGCAGGCCGACGCCGGCTACGACGTCGCCGACTACCGGGCCGTCGATCCGATGTTCGGCAACCTCCTGGACGCCGACGCGCTGATCCGCGACGCCCACGAGCTGGACCTGCGGATCATCGTCGACCTGGTGCCCAACCACTCCTCCGACCAGCACGAGTGGTTCAAGCGAGCCGTCGCGGAGGGCCCGGGCTCCCCCCTGCGGGACCGCTACCACTTCCGCCCTGGCAAGGGGCAGAACGGAGAACTGCCGCCCAACGACTGGGAGTCGATCTTCGGCGGCCCGGCCTGGACCCGGGTCACCGAACCCGACGGCACGCCCGGCGAGTGGTACCTGCACCTGTTCGCCCCCGAGCAGCCCGACTTCAACTGGGAGCACCCGGCGGTCGGCGACGAGTTCCGCTCCATCCTGCGCTTCTGGCTGGACATGGGCGTCGACGGCTTCCGGATCGATGTCGCCCACGGTCTGGTGAAGGCGGAAGGGCTGCCCGACCTTGGATCCCATGACCAGGTGAGGCTGCTGGGCAACGAGGTCATGCCGTTCTTCGACCAGGAGGGCGTGCACGAGATCTACCGGCAGTGGCGGCTGATCCTCGACGAGTATTCAGGGGAGCGCATCTTCGTCGCAGAGGCGTGGACGCCGACCATCGAGCGCACCGCCGACTACGTCCGTCCGGACGAGCTGCACCAGGCCTTCAACTTCCAGTACCTCAGCACCCACTGGGACGCCGCGGAGATGCGCGAGGTCATCGACCGCACCCTGGAGGCCATGCGCCCGGTCGGCGCCCCCGCCACCTGGGTGCTGTCCAACCACGACGTGACCCGGCACGCCACCCGCTTCGCCAACCCGCCCGGCCTCGGCACCCAGATCCGCCTGGCCGGCGACCGGGAGCTGGGCCTGCGCAGGGCCCGGGCCGCGACCCTGCTGATGCTCGCGCTGCCCGGCTCGGCCTACATCTACCAGGGCGAGGAGCTGGGCCTTCCCGACGTCGTGGACCTGCCGGACGAGGTACGTCAGGACCCGGCGTACTTCCGGGGCGCGGGCCAGGACGGCTTCCGCGACGGGTGCCGGGTGCCGATCCCGTGGACCAGGACCGGGTCGTCGTACGGCTTCGGTGACGGCGGCAGCTGGCTGCCGCAGCCGGAGGGCTGGGGCGAGCTGAGCGTCGAGGCGCAGACCGGAGAGCCCGGCTCGACCCTGGAGCTGTACCGGGCCGCGCTCGCCGTGCGCCGCGCGCAGTCCGACCTCGGCGCCGGCTCCTGCGTGGAGTGGCTGCGGGCGCCCGAGGGCGTGCTCGCCTTCCGCCGCGGGGAGTTCGTGTGCGTCGCGAACACCACCGGCGAGTCGGTGGCGATGCCGGCGTACGGCCGGGTGCTGGTCGCGAGCGGCGAAGTCGTCGAAGTCGACGACGAGGCCAAGGTGCCGGCCGACACCACGGTGTGGTGGACCACCGCGGTCACCGCCTGATTCTCCGTTGAATTTCGCACGGCCCGCTGCCCTTTCGGGCGGCGGGCCTTTACCATCTGCGTCACCGCAAGGTTTTTGAACCTTGCAGCAAGAACCTTCAACGAAGAAGGAAACCCCACATGGCAGGCAGACACCTCTTCGCCGCAGCCGCGCTCGCCGCGGCTGCGATTGTCATGAACCCGACTAGTGCACAGGCCTCCCCACCGGGCACCAAGGACGTCACCGCCGTCCTCTTCGAGTGGAAGTTCGCCTCCGTCGCCCGCGAGTGCACCACCACCCTCGGCCCCGCCGGATACGGCTACATCCAGGTCTCCCCGCCTGCCGAGCACATACAGGGCCCGCAGTGGTGGACCTCGTACCAGCCGGTCAGCTACAAGATCGCCGGCCGGCTCGGTGACCGGGCGGCCTTCCAGAACATGGTGAACACCTGCCACGCGGCCGG
>NZ_DF968456.1:0-2874 GCF_001270025.1 Streptomyces azureus
CGGCTACCCCGCCGCCGCTCCACCCCCACCACGCTCGCCGAGCCGCGCCAACTGAGCCTGGAACAGGTCCAGCCGCGCCTGCAACAGCGCGGCCTCCGCGACAAGTTCGGGCACCCCCGTCCCCTGGACCGCCTCCAGCCCCGCCGGCGCGCTACCACCCCCGGCCACGACCCGCAACCCGTCCCCCGCCAGCCGCGCGAACCCGGCCGGCGACAAGGACGGCCGCCCCCGCAGGCACCCCCCACAGCAGGGCACCAGCGCCCGCCACCCCGGCCGCCCCCATCCGGCCTCGCCCAGCGCGGCGGCCCCGGCACCGCACGCGCACGCCCCCACGGTCATGACGCGCACCCGCTGCCGGGCGTACCGAAACCCACGCTCGAAGCGGATGTAGACGCCGAGAACGGAGACCTCCAACAACACGGCCGCGCGGTGCTCGGCCGTGCACAGCAACGCCTCGGCCGCCTGCCGGTCATGCACGCAGTGGAACCCGCAGTCGCAGCGCCGATGCGGCGCGCGGTGCCGCAACCCGTACACACACGACGCCTCCGCCACCACTCCGTACGGCAGCGCGCCACCCAGCGACACACCGGTGAACCCGGCCCGGGTGCCGTCCTGGGACAGCACCGGGTGGGCGATCTTGTATCCGGTCGGCGGCTCCGTCGGACGCTCCGTCGGAAGCCGCAGCCTCATCGGGCGACCGGGACCTCGTCCAGCGCGGGCTCCTCGATCTCCTGGAGTCCCTGAAGCTCGGGACGTTCGATCTCCTCGTCCCGGGCCTGCGGCTGCTCCTCCGCGATCCCGGTGGCCAGTGCCTTGCCCAGCTTCATGACGCCTCCATGAAATGCCGTCGCCGACCGTCCTGGCCATGGTGACCCATAAGGCACTGGTTTGGACATAGGGCACTCCCCGGGCGCTCGTCGGGCCCCCGACCCGCACTCCCCCGCACCCGCCGAGACAACCGGGAAGCATCCCTTACGAATACCGGGTAGAAGAATTAACTGGAGCTACACGGTCACGCTGCCGACACTACTCACATGACGACCGCCTTCGGCCGCGCCCTGTGCGCCATGATCACCCCGTTCACGACGTCCGGAGCACTGGACCTAGACGGTGCCCAACGCCTCGCCGCCCACCTGGTCGCACAGGGCTGCGACGGCCTCGTCCTGTCCGGCACGACGGGCGAGTCACCGACCACCACGGACGCCGAGAAGTCGGCCCTGATCGCAGCCGTCCGCGAGGCCGTGGGCGACCGGGCGTCGATCGTCGCGGGCATCGGCACGCCCGACACCCGGCACACCGTGGACCTGGCCCGGGAGGCCGAAAAGGCAGGTGCGGACGGCCTGTTAGTGGTGGCCCCCTACTACAGCAGGCCCCCGCAGGACGCGATCGAGGCCCACTTCCGCGAGATCGCCGACGCGAGCGAACTCCCGCTCATGCTCTACGACATCCCGTTCCGCACCGGCATCCGAATCGAACCGGAGACGATCCTCCGCCTCTCCGCACATCCCAGGATCGTCGCGGTCAAGGACTGCTCCTGCGACTTCCTGGCCGCCCAGAAGGTGCTGGCCCGCACGGACCTGGCGTACTACGCGGGCAGCGACGAGCACAACCTCGCGCTGTACGCGGTGGGCGGGGCCGGTTACGTCAGCACGGTGTCGAACGTGGTCCCGGACCGGCTGCGAGCCGTCCTGGACGCCTTCGACGCGGGCGACACGACACAGGCGGCCCGCCTCCAGCAGCAGGCCACCCCCCTCATCGAGGCGCTCATGTCGGCAGGCCTCCCGGGCACCGTGACGGCGAAGGCGCTCCTCACCGCCCTGGGCCTCCCCGCGGGCCCGGTCCGCGCTCCCCTGCGGCCCGCGGACGACAAGACGACCGACGAGCTCCTGTCGCTCTACAAGACCCTGATCACCACCTGACCGAGACGTGCCCAAGGCGGGTCCAAGGCCTGTCCGGGCCTGTAAGGCTTGGACAAGCCAGCCCACCGACCCGCTCACCAGCCCCCGCTCACCGCTGCGCGAACACCGGCTCCCACCGCCCCCTGTTGTCGTTGGGCGCCCGGAAGCCACCCGCCACCGGGCGCTCGACCGGGATTCACCGCTTGACCTCACCGCTCGCGAGGTAGAGCAGCCTGGTGCGCCGGACGGGCAGGTCCCGTTCCAGGACGGCGGCGACCCCCAGCCCGGGGGCGATGGTGACGTACGACCACCGGTCGGCCTTCTCGTACTTCTTCATCCTTCTTCATCTCGGGGTTCAGCATCCAGTACGTGCGTTCGGAGGCGGCACGGTCGGCGGACTGCTCGGCGTTCCTGGAGGTGCAGTACGCGGCCAGGGTGACCCGGCCGGTGGCGATCAGGTCACGTGGCGGCGACTGGTCCGGACGGGCGGTGAAGCCGGTCTGCTCCCCACCGCCCGAGGGACGTACGTCCTGCTTGCCGGAGTCCAGCATCGGCATGGCCACAGCCACGGCGACCACGGCGGCCGCCGCGGCGGAGGCGAGCCGGCGGGTGCGGTGACGCCGGCGGACCGCCAGGACCCTGTCGGCGAAGCCGGGGGCCGCGGCGGCTTCCCCTCGGCCTGGTCGCACAGCTCGTCGCGCACGAGTTCGCCGGCGTTCGCTGGCGCACCTCCACGGGCGAGTAGTCACGGGGCGGCCGCTGTTCCGCGGCGGCCGGGCCCACGGCGGCCAGCCCGGCCGCGAGGGCACGCAGCCGGGCCAGGGAGCGATGGATGGCGGACCGTACGGGGTGCCGGCGGAGCAGCCCAGGATGCGGGCCACTTCCGCCTCGGGCAGATCCTCGAAGTAGCGCAGCACGAGCACGGTGCGCTGCCGCGCGGTCAGCCGGGCCGGGGCGCCCCGCATCACCCGACGCA
>NZ_DF968457.1:0-202 GCF_001270025.1 Streptomyces azureus
GGCCTGATCGCCGAAGCCGCCCGCCAGGGCAAGGTCGACTTATCCCTGGTCAGCGTGGACTCCACGACCGTCCGTGCTCACCACGACGCCGCCGGGCTGATCGTCGGCAAGAGCGTCATGGAGGCTCTCGGGGAAGCCGCCGCCGAGCAGGAACAGGCCCGGCAAAAAGGGGTCGCAAAGCGGAACAGAACGGGCGTGACGG
>NZ_DF968458.1:0-145 GCF_001270025.1 Streptomyces azureus
CTCTCGGGCTTTCCTCCGGGCGCTTCCCTTCGGTCTTGCGTTTCCGACTCTATCAGATCTTTTCTCGATCCGATTTCCTCGGTGCTTTCCAGGTTTCCGCTTCCGCGTTTCCCTTTCCGGCGGTTCCGACTTTATCAGAGGTTTC
>NZ_DF968459.1:0-189 GCF_001270025.1 Streptomyces azureus
TCGCCGGCACATGGGAGGCATCGACGGTGACGCGGGAGAAGTCCAGGCGGTCCGCCGCCCGCAACCGGTCCAGCAGCACCCGCTGGAGCTCCTCCCACACCCCGGCCTCCTGCCACTCGGACAGCCGCCGCCAGCACGTGGGACCAGAACCGAACCCCAACTCCTGCGGCAGGTACTCCCATTGGACGC
>NZ_DF968460.1:0-227 GCF_001270025.1 Streptomyces azureus
CCGCGCAGCCACCATCTGGATCGGCAGCCTTCTGTAAACCTGATGATCACAACTAGAGACGCGCCCTAAGGGGTCCTTGCAGAATGATCTTCCTGTAGCACGGTGGAGAGGTACGTGATCCCGTGTTGTGTGGGGGTGACCATGACACGGCGGAAGCCCTGGGAGGTCAGCGACGAACTGTGGGCGGTGATCGAGCCGCTGCTGCCGAAGCATGAGCGGCGGTTCCG
>NZ_DF968461.1:0-484 GCF_001270025.1 Streptomyces azureus
GCTCCACAGGGCGGCCCTCCTCTGCGCCCTGTTCGTCGGCACCGCGTCCACCCGGGCCGGCCGGCAGGCCCTGTGCGTGCGGTGGCCCGGCCTCAGGACACTCGACGCACAGGACTGGGACGAAGTCATCGCCGTCGTCCGGGCTCACCGGGCCATCGGGCGCGTCACTCGCTACACGGCGTACGTCCTCGACAAACCCGCGGACGGCGTCGCCGACGTCGCCCCCTAGTGCCCCGGCAGGCAACGTTTGCCCGTCAAGGAGCGGCGTCCGGTGCGTGCTCTGGGGGTACCCCCTGCTCGAAGAGCTTGGGTGAGTGCCGGCCGGAAGCCCTCGTACTGGATGTACTCGGGCTTCCGGCCGGTGCGGCGAGAGGGCGTGCCGGGCCTCCGACGGGGCGAACGTCGCCTGCCGGGGCACTAGGGGCTGTCTTTAGTTGTGATCAATGGGCTTCGTAAGAGGCCGCTGATCCAGATCGTCGCTGCG
>NZ_DF968462.1:0-624 GCF_001270025.1 Streptomyces azureus
GGGCGGGGACGGGGTGGACGGTGATGTCGAGGTCGGGGAGGGGGCGGGGGCCTGCGGAGTGGCTTCCGGGGTGGCCGCCGGAGCGACTGCCGGAATGGCTGCTGTCCACGCCGAGGACGGTCTCCCACTCCGGCGCGCGCCGACCGTCGCACTCGATGCGGACGAGATCACCCTGGCTGCGCAGCACGCGGGCCAGGGCATCCGTGACGACGACGGCACGGGCCTCTGCCGGGCAGCGGAGCCGCACGATGGTCCCGCTGAACCCCTCGGCGTGGCCGTACCGCCGCCCACGCTGCAGGATCTCCTCGACGAGGAGCGCGGAGGCGTTGCGCTCCAGGCTGAAGTTGAGAAAACCGGGCCCCGTGACGACGACATCGCCGATGAAGGCTTCACCGGCGAGCCGCGACCTCAGGATCTCGGCCACGCGCCGCGGCGGCTGCCCGGCCGCGCCGGCCAGCTGGAGGGCGATGTTGGTGGCGTAGTCGCCACAGCCCCCGGGCCCCGGCGGAGTGACCACGGCCCGCTCCGGCACGGTCACGCTGAGCTCACCCTCGTCGACAGCGCGACGCACGGCGTGCAGCACGGTGCGGGAGAGCTCGACGGGGGTCACGGGCACAAGCGTAT
>NZ_DF968463.1:0-7873 GCF_001270025.1 Streptomyces azureus
GCACAGGACCGTCCACTCGTACCGGGTGCGGGCCATGATCGCCACACGGTGCCCCGGCGCTATCCCGGAGGCGATCAGCCCCTTGGCGATGTCCACCACCTCGTCGCGCAGCTCGATCGCCGTCACCTCCTCCCAGGAGGCGGAGGCCGGGTCGGCGCGGCGCGCGAGCACCGGCCGGGTGGGTTCGCGGTCCGCCGTCTCGAAGACGCTGTCGGCGAGCCCGCCGGTCAAGGGCGAGACGGCCGGTGGAGCGAGGGCGAGGTCGCGCATGCACTGCTCCTGACGTGTACGGGCTGTGACATTGCCGACGGGTAGCGTCATCGGCGGGGCTCGAATGTAGTCGAGCCGCGACCCTCAGGGGTCGGGAAATACGGAAGTCGTCCCGCTGATGATCTCGGCGTGATCGGGGGACACGGACGGCATGAGTCACATCAGTCCCGATCCCGAACCCGAACGCACCTCCGGCCTGGAACCGGGCGGCGGCGTACCGCCGGGCGAGACCCCGCCCGCGGAGAGCAGCATGCCCGGGGCGGGGCCCCAAGAGACGCACAACCCGCCCAAGGGCTGGGCCAAGGCACCGATGGCCGTGATCCTCGCCCTCGTGGTGCTGATCGCGGCGTTCTTCCTGGTCTATGCCCTCGTTCTGATCCTCTGAGATCTGATCTTCTGAGGTCCGGGCCTCTGAGATCTGAATCCTTCGAGCCCGTCTCCGGAAGAAGGCAGGACGCTCACGCCTGTGTGTGGCGGACGCACTCGGTGACGACGTCCCGCAGGCTCCCCGTGCGCTCCATCAGCGCGCGCTGCACCTGTGCGCCGTTGCCGTCCCGCAGCAGCTCCTTGCAGGCGGCCCGTGCCCGATCGAGGTCACCGGCGTCCGCGAGGGCCTCCTCGACATGGTCCAGCAGAGCACGGACGACCGCCTCGGCGGGCATGCGCCGCATGGTCGCGGGGTGCAGCAGCTCGCCCGAGAGCCCGGACCGGGCGGCCAGCCAGTCGGCCAGCCGCAGCAGGCTGACGCTGTGGCCGAGCGGTTCCCGGCCGGCCCGCCACTCCCGTGCGGCGGTCTCGACCAGCCCGCGGACGAGCGTGGCGACCAGCGCGGCCGTGCCGGAGTGCAGACAGACGTCCGACACCCGGACCTCCACCGTCGGATATCGCTGGGACAGCCGGGCGTCGAAGTAGATCATCCCGTCGTCGAGGAGAGCGCCGGTGGCCACCATGTCCGCGATCAGACGGTGGTACCGCTCGGCCGAGCCGAAGATCTCGGCCGGGCCGGCCGACGGCCAGCGCAGCCACACCCGGCTGCGGTAGCTGCTGTACCCCGTGTCCTTGCCCTGCCAGAACGGCGAGTTCGCACTGAGCGCCGTCAGGACCTGGAGCCAGGGCCGCACCCGGTCGATGACCGCGACGCCCTCCTCGTCGGACTCGACGGACACGTGCACGTGGCAGCCCAGGACGAGTTGCTCCCGGGTGGCGATGCCGTACTGCTCGGCCATCCACTGGTACCGGCGGTTGAGGCCGACCGCGGGGCTGACCGGCAGCGGGGACGTGGCGAGCGCCGCGACCGTGCAGCCGATCTCCCCGGCGTGCCGGGCCGCCTCCTTGCGGCAGCGGACGATCTCCGCGCGCAGGCTCTCCATGGACGACTGCGGATGGGTGGCGAACTCCAGCATCTGCTCGTGGAGTTCCTTCTCGAAGACGTCCTGATCCGCGTCGTCCCGCTCGGCCCGGGCGAGCACCGCCGCGGACATCGCCTGCGGTTCCCCGGTCTCCGGGTCGACCAGGAGGAGTTCCTCCTCCACTCCGACGGTGCGCACCGTGATGCCCGCCCTTCTGTGACCCTGCGGTGTCGTACCACCGGGGGTTCCCGGTGGTACGACACCCAGTGCCCCTCACAGGCGGGTCGGACACCTGGTGCGGCCGCGTGACCTCACGGAGCGAACGGCGTCAGCCACACGGTGGCCAGCGGCGGCAGCGTGATCCGGACACAGCCGTCCTCCGGTTTGACCGGATCCGGGTTGGTGACGCCGCTGCCGCCGTAGCGCGGGTCGTCGGTGTTGAGGGTCTCCTGCCAGGCGACGGTGTCGCCCGGGACCCAGAGGCCGTAGTCGTGCCGGACGACCGGGGAGAAGTTCGACACCGCCAGCAGGGGTCTGTCATCGGCGTCGTACCTGAGGAACGCGAAGACGTTGTCGTCGGCCGAGTCCACCGCCACCCACCGGAAGCCCTCCGGGCGGGTGTCGCACTGCCACAGCGCGGGCGTGGCCCGGTACGCCGTGTTCAGGTCACGGACCAGATCACGCACGCCCCGGTGGTCACCCGCCGAGTGGTAGCCGTCGTCGAGCAGCCACCACTCCGGCCCGTGCTCCACCGACCACTCGGCTCCCTGGGCGAACTCCTGCCCCATGAACAGCAGCTGCTTGCCCGGGTGGCTCCACATGAAGCCGAGGTAGGCGCGGACGGTCGCGCGCCGCTGCCACCAGTCGCCCGGCGCCTTCGACACCAGCGCCTGCTTGCCGTGCACGACCTCGTCGTGGGAAATCGGCAGGACGTAGTTCTCGCTGTAGGCGTACACCATCGAGAAGGTCATCTCGTGGTGGTGGTACTTGCGGTGCACCGGCTCGTGGGAGAGGTACTCCAGCGAGTCGTGCATCCAGCCCATGTTCCACTTCAGCCCGAAGCCGAGCCCGCCGGTGTCGGTGGGCTTGGTCACGCCGCCCCAGGCGGTGGACTCCTCCGCGATCGTCACCACGCCGGGGGCACGCCGGTACACGGTCGCGTTCATCTCCTGGAGGAACGCCATGGCCGCCAGGTCCTCCCGGCCGCCGTAGGCGTTGGACTCCCACTGGCCGTCCTCGCGCGAGTAGTCCAGGTAGAGCATCGAGGCGACCGCGTCCACGCGGAGCCCGTCGATGTGGAACTCCTCGCACCAGTACACCGCGTTCGCCACGAGGAAGTTGCGCACCTCGGTACGGGCGAAGTCGAACTCGTACGTGCCCCAGTCCGGGTGCTCGGCGCGCCGCGCGTCCCCGGGCTCGTACAGCGGATCCCCGTCGAACCGGGCCAGCGCCCAGTCGTCCTTCGGGAAGTGCGCCGGCACCCAGTCCATGATCACGCCGATGCCCGCCCGGTGGCATGCGTCGACGAAGTACCGGAAGTCGTCCGGGGTTCCGAGCCGTGCGGTCGGCGCGTAGAAGCCGGTGACCTGGTAGCCCCAGGAGCCGTGGAACGGGTGCTCGGCGACCGGCATCAGCTCCACGTGCGTGAAGCCGAGGTCCTTGACGTACGCCGGGAGTTCCTCGGCGAGCTGCCGGTAGTCCAGCCCCGGCCGCCAGGACGGCAGATGCACCTCGTACACCGAGAACGGCGCCTCGTGCACCGGCGTGTCCGCCCGGTGGGCCATCCACTCCGCGTCGCCCCACTCGTAGTGCGAGGCCGTCACGACCGACGCCGTGTTGGGCGGCTCCTCGGTGCGGCGGGCCATCGGATCCGCCTTCAGGAAGCGTTGGCCGTACCGGGAGGTGATCTCGAATTTGTACGCCGTGCCCTCGCCCACGCCCGGCAGGAACAGCTCCCACACGCCGGACGCGCCGAGCGAGCGCATCGGGAACTGCGTCCCGTCCCAGTAGGTGAAGTCCGCGGCGACCCGCACGCCCTGCGCGTTGGGCGCCCACACCGTGAACCGGGTGCCGGTCACGCCCTCGTGGGTCATGGACTGCGCGCCGAGCGCCTGCCACAGCTGTTCGTGCCGGCCCTCGCGGATCAGGTGCAGGTCGAGCTCGCCGAGCGCGGGCAGGAAGCGGTACGGGTCGTGCACCTCCTGCTCGCCGCCCTCGTACGCCACGTGCAGCGTGTACGCGGGGATCTCCGCCAGCGGCAGCACGCCGGAGAACAGGCCGTCGCCCTCCGAGACGAGTGGCGTGCGCTTGCCGCCGGTCACCACGCTCACGGAGCGCGCGAAGGGGCGCAGCGCCCGGAACGCGATCCCGCCGGGGACCGGGTGGGCGCCCAGCAGCGCGTGGGGATCGTGGTGGGCGCCCGCCAGCAGGCGCCCGCGGTCCTCCGGGCTCAGGGCGGGCGCGGTCGCGCCCGGGACCGGGCCGGACGGCTCCGGGATTGAGGTGTCGCGCAGGGCCACGGCTCAGTCTCCTCTCACAGCGAGGCGCTCGATCGCCGCCATCGGTACAGGCAGCCAGTCGGGGCGGTGCCGTGCCTCGTACAGCACCTCGTACACGGCCCGGTCCGTCTCGTAGGCCCGGAGCAGTCCGTGTTTCTTGCGCGGGTCCCAGCCGGCGCGGGCGGCATAGCCCGCGCAGTAGGCCTCGCGGCAGCGTCGCGCCCACTCCGGGCGCCAGGGGCGGCGCTGCCGGGCGGCGTAGTCGAAGGAGCGCAGCATCCCGGCGATGTCCCGTACGGGGGAGTGGGCGCTGCGCCGTTCGGAGAGCGGCCGGGACGGCTCACCCTCGAAGTCGATGACGAACCAGTCGCGTCCGGCCCGCAGCACCTGACCCAGGTGCAGGTCACCGTGGATGCGCTGGGCGGGCGGCCCGGCGTCGCAGGTGGTGAGGGCGGCGAACGCGGCCCGCAGGCCCGGCACGTACGGCTGGAGCGCGGGCACGCAGTGCGCGGCGGCGGCCAGCCGCTCGGTCATCGCGGTCGCCGTACGCCCGTTCTCCCCGGGCTCGCCGACCGGGAAGGCCGAGGCGAGCGCGAGGTGCACCTCCGCCGTGGCCGCGCCCAGCGCCCGCGCCTGGGCCGTGAAGTCGCCGCCGGCGGCCAGGGCGTGCAGCG
The DNA here is from genome assembly GCF_001270025.1 of Streptomyces azureus. Taxonomy (NCBI): domain Bacteria; kingdom Bacillati; phylum Actinomycetota; class Actinomycetes; order Kitasatosporales; family Streptomycetaceae; genus Streptomyces; species Streptomyces azureus. Next base: position 4,792 of record NZ_DF968463.1, read on the forward strand.
CCAGCGTCCAGCCGTCGGAGGCGTCCCGCAGATACGGCTGGAGCACGCCGAGGGTGGCCTTGAAGGGATGTTTCGTCTGGAACCAGGCCACGGGCGCGGGCACGCGGTGGCAGCCCTGTCTGGCCAGCGCCCCGGGCACCTCCAGGTCCGGGTTGACGCCCGGCTGGATGCGCCGGAAGACCTTCAGGATGTACTCGTCGCCGTACACCAGCGAGGAGTTGGACTGCTCCGCGTCCAGCAGCCGCGGCACCAGTCCGCCGGGCACCGGCTGGTCCGGGTCGCAGTCGAACCGCAGGGGGCCGGCGGTGCCGGGGTGCCGCAGCCGGTCCAGGAGCAGCTGGGCCGAACGGGGGTCGTGCAGCGCGTCGTAGACCGTCAGACCGGCCAGCGGCCCGTCCTGCACCCGTCCGATGAGCGCCCGTCCCAGGCGCGGCGACGGGTGCTCCCGTACGCCGAGCAGGAGCTGGTAGCAGTCGCCGGCCGGGGGAGCACCGCCCGGGGACGGCACACCCGTGTGACCGGCGTGACCGGCATGGACCAGCAGGTGCAGACAGCCCGGGAACAGCTCGGTCATCGACAGCAGGCCGAGCTCCGTGACGGGCCGGTCCTTGCCCGCGAACCAGCGCTGCCGGGGCAGCCAGTCGCGCAGCAGCCCGCCGAGCGACTCCATGGGCTCGGCCAGGCGCGTGAGACCCGGGCGGAGGGATGCGGTCTTCGGCATGGTCACGCCTCCTTTCGTCGGCGCATGCTCACAGTCGCCGGCCGATGCGGGATGCGACTCGAGTGAGCCGGAACCAATAGAAGCCGTGGCCCCCGAGGGTCAGCAGATACGGCAGTTCGCCGATCGCGGGGAAGCGGACCCCGCCGAACAGCTCGACCGGATGGCGCCCGGCGAACTCGCGCAGATCGAGTTCGGTGGGCTGGGCGAACCGCGCGAAGTTGTTCACGCACAGCACCAGGTCGTCCTCGTACTCCCGCAGGAAGGCCAGCACCGCGGGGTTGGAGGAGGACAGTTCGGTGTACGAACCGAGGCCGAAGGCCGGGTTCTGCTTGCGGATCTCGATCATGCGGCGGGTCCAGTGCAGCAGCGACGACGGCGACGACATCGACGCCTCGACGTTGGTGACCTGGTGGCCGTAGACCGGGTCCATGATCGCCGGCAGGTAGAGGCGGCCCGGGTCACAGGTGGAGAACCCGGCGTTGCGGTCCGGGGTCCACTGCATCGGCGTGCGCACGGCGTCGCGGTCGCCGAGCCAGATGTTGTCGCCCATGCCGATCTCGTCGCCGTAGTAGAGGATCGGCGAGCCGGGGAGGGCCAGCAGCAGCGCGGTGAACAGCTCGATGGTGTGCCGGTCGTTGTCCAGCAGGGGAGCGAGGCGCCTGCGGATGCCGATATTGGCGCGCATGCGGGGATCCTTGGCGTACTCGGCCCACATGTAGTCGCGCTCTTCGTCGGTGACCATCTCGAGCGTGAGCTCGTCGTGGTTGCGCAGGAACATGCCCCACTGGCAGCCCGAGGGGATGGCCGGGGTCTTGGCCAGGATTTCCGAGACCGGGTAGCGGGACTCGCGCCGCACCGCCATGAAGATGCGCGGCATGACCGGGAAGTGGAAGGCCATGTGGCACTCGTCGCCGCCGCTCGGGTAGTCGCCGAAGTAGTCGACGACGTCCTCGGGCCACTGGTTGGCCTCCGCCAGCAGCACCGTGTCCGGGTACTGCGCGTCGATCTCACGGCGGACGCGCTTGAGGAACGCGTGGGTGGCGGGCAGGTTCTCGCAGTTGGTGTCCTCGGCCGCGTACAGATACGGCACCGCGTCCAGCCGGAAGCCGTCGATACCGAGGTCCAGCCAGAACTTCAGCGCGGCCAGGATCTCCTCCTGGACGCGCGGGTTCTCGTAGTTGAGGTCCGGCTGATGGGAGAAGAAGCGGTGGAAGAAGTACTGGCCGCGCACCGGGTCGAACGTCCAGTTCGACGTCTCGGTGTCGACGAAGATGATCCGCGCGTCCGGGTAGCCCTTGTCGTCGTCGGCCCACATGTAGTAGTCGCCGTAGGGGCCGTCGGGGTCCTTCCTCGACTCCTGGAACCACGGGTGCTGGTCGCTGGTGTGGTTCATGACGAAGTCGATGATCACGCGCATGCCGCGCTGGTGGGCGGCGTCGACGAACTCCACGAAGTCGGCCAGGTCGCCGAACTCGGGCAGTACGGCGGTGTAGTCGGAGACGTCGTAGCCGCCGTCGCGCAGGGGCGACTTGAAGAACGGCGGCAGCCACAGGCAGTCGACGCCGAGCCACTGGAGGTAGTCGAGCTTTGAAGTCAGGCCCTTCAGGTCACCGACGCCGTCGCCGTCGCTGTCCTGGAACGAGCGGACGAGTACCTCGTAGAAGACGGCGCGCTTGAACCAGTCGGGGTCCCGGTCCCTGACGGGGGTGTCCTCGAAGGTGTCCAGCACGGGCTCGTTCACGGTCATGACGTTCCTGCACCTCCGTTCCCTTGCGCGGCGGGCGGCGGCTGGACGTGGAAGACGTGCGCGGGAGCCCGCCCCGGCTCGAGGCGCACGTAGCCGTTCCGGCTCCAGTGGTAGGTCTCGCCGGTGAGCTCGTCGCGCACCGGCACCGACGCGTGCCAGTCCAGGCCGAGTTGCGGCATGTCCAGAGAGACCGTGGCCTCCTGGGTGTGGTGCGGGTCGAGGTTGGCGACCACCAGGACGACGTCGGACCCCGTGCGCTTGCTGTACGCGATGAGCGCGTCGTTGTCGGTGTGGTGGAAGCGGAGGTTCCTGAGCCGGTGCAGCGCGGGGTGTTCCCGGCGGATGGTGTTGAGCCTGGTGATCAGCGGGGTGATGGTGCGTCCCTCGCGTTCGGCGGCTTCCCAGTCGCGGTGCCTGAGCTGGTACTTCTCCGAGTCGAGGTACTCCTCGCCGCCCTCTCTGAGCGGGGTGTTCTCGCACAGCTCGTAGCCGGAGTAGATGCCCCAGGCCGGCGAGAGGGTGGCGGCGAGGACGGCCCGGACCTCAAAGGCGGGGCGGCCGCCGTGCTGGAGGTAGGCGTGCAGGATGTCGGGGGTGTTGGCGAAGAAGTTCGG
>NZ_DF968464.1:0-976 GCF_001270025.1 Streptomyces azureus
CGGCGGCGCGGCTTGCGGCGGCGCTGACGCCTCAGGTGGACGAGGTCCTGGCCCGGCATCCGCTGCGGGATCTGGTCACCACCTCCGAGCCGCTGCCCCTGCTCGTCGAGCGGGAGCGGGCCCTGTACGGCTCCTGGTACGAGTTCTTCCCCCGCTCCGAAGGCACCCGGCAGCAGCCCCACGGCACCTTCCGCACCGCCGCCCGCAGACTGCCGGCGATCGCGGCGATGGGCTTCGACGTGGTCTACCTGCCCCCCATCCACCCCATCGGCACCACCTTCCGCAAGGGCAGGAACAACACCCTCTCCCCCGGCCCCGACGACGTCGGCGTGCCCTGGGCGATCGGCTCGCCCGAGGGCGGCCACGACGCCGTCCACCCCGCCCTGGGCACCCTGGAGGACTTCACCTGGTTCGTCGAGCAGGCCCGCACTCTGGGGCTGGAGATCGCGCTGGACTTCGCGCTGCAGTGCTCCCCCGACCACCCCTGGGTGCACAAGCACCCCGAGTGGTTCCACCACCGTCCCGACGGCACCATCGCCTACGCGGAGAACCCGCCCAAGAAGTACCAGGACATCTACCCCATCGCCTTCGACGCCGACATGGACGGCCTGATCGCCGAGACCTGCCGGGTGCTGCGGCACTGGATGGACCGCGGCGTGCGGATCTTCCGGGTGGACAACCCCCACACCAAGCCGGTCGTCTTCTGGGAGCGGGTCATCGCGGACATCAACCGCACCGACCCCGACGTGATCTTCCTGGCCGAGGCGTTCACCCGCCCGGCGATGATGCACACCCTGGCCCAGATCGGCTTCCAGCAGTCCTACACGTACTTCACCTGGCGCAACTCCAAGGAGGAACTGACCGAGTACCTCACGGAGCTGTCGGGCGAGGCCGCCTCCTACATGCGGCCGAACTTCTTCGCCAACACCCCCGACATCCTGCACGCCTACCTCCAGCACGGCGGCCGCCCCGCCTT
>NZ_DF968465.1:0-13855 GCF_001270025.1 Streptomyces azureus
TACGAGGGCTTCCGGCCGGCACTCCCCCAAGCTCTTCGAGCAGGGGGTACCCCCAGAGCACGCACCGGGCGCCGCTCCTTGACGGGCGAACGTTGCCTTCCGGGGCACTAGCCGCCGGAGACCACCACGACCAGCCCGATGATCAGCAGCACCACCACCGACGTCCACACCTTGGCGGCGATGGGGGAGGTCCCGTAGTAGATCTCCTCCAGGTGCGTCCCCAAGCTCTTGCGCGGCCGCCGCACGCCGTACGAGGTCCCGTACGGCAATCCCATTTCCCGTACCTGGTCGAGCAGCAGCCGGTTGGTGCTGATGCGCCCCCGTGTCTCCTGGCTCGTGCAGAACTCCTCGGCCAGCTCCAGCAGCCGGAGACCGCGACCGCAGCCGGGCGCCAGGGCGATCGCACAGTTGTTGAACAGGATCGCGGCGGAATCGCAGAGCCGGTCCACGGCATCCGGGATGTCGGGGAGCCCGGCGAGCGCGCCGCGGCGCAGGCGGCGCAGTTCGTGCAGCGGCAGCGTGGCGGCCTCCAGCGTGTCGGCAGCACCCTGCGCATCGCTCCGGTCGAGCTGCCTCGCGGCCGTCTCCAGAGCCTTCACCACCGGATCGAAAACCGGCTTGGCCTTGTCGAACCAGACACCGGCCTCGTCCAGCCGCGCACGGTTCTGCTCGATCGTCCGCCGCGTCCCCTCGTACGGCTTCAGTCGCAGCGCCAGGTCCAGCAGGTCGAAGCTCTCCCGCACGGGCGGGGTCGCGTCCGAGGCGGGGGACAGGGCCACCGCGCAGTTGTTGAGCAACAGGGCGGTGGTGTCGGAGAGCTGGCCGACACCCAGCGACATTCCGAAGTCGGCGAAGGCGTCGAGCCGCTCCACGACCGGGACGACCCGGGCGCGCAGCGTCCCGGCCGCGGCGGTCGCGGCCGTCTTCCGGTCGCCTTCCGAGAAGGCGCCGGCGAGTTCCTCCCCCGTCTGGCGCAGCTCGCTCTCCGCCGACTCGTACAACGGGGCCAACTGCTCCTCCAGCGCCTCCCCGAGGACGCCCCGCCCGGTCCAGGTCCACTGCGTGCAGTACCGGGCCAGCCGGGCCGGATCCTGGGTGCGCGCGGCCAGACCGGCGACGGCCGAGACCAGCACGCGGCGCACCTCGGCCTCGAGTACCGTCACCGCGGTCTCGGTCAGCCGCCTGTCGTCGAGCGCGGCGACGCGGTGCCGCAGATGTGCCCAGACCGCGCGCTGCCCGAGCAGCTTGCGCCACAGCCGGGCCGCGGTCTGCCAATACCCCTCCTCGGGGCGCTCGGCGCGGCGCTGCGGTCCGCCGCGGCCCTTCTTCTTTCCGGCCGGGCGTTTCGGCCCACCCGCGCCCCGGCGCCGTGGCGCCTCACCGCCCCCCAGCTCCGCGTCGAGCGCCCGGGCATGGGCCCGGACCGCCTCGTCGTGCTGCCGGTGCAGCTCCGGCTCGCACGGGCAGGAGGCGTCCGAGGCATCCGGTGTCTCCCAGAACCAGAACAGCTCGTCGACGATCCGGCGCTGCGGATGGTCGAGCACGTCGAAGGCCGTGCGGAGTTCCTCCGGCCCGGCCGCGTCGGGCAGCGGCAGCTCACCGACGGGACCGACGGCGACCCCGGCCTTCGCGGCCGTGGCGATCTGCTGCCGGCGCCGGACGATCGTACGGCGGGCCGCGCGGGTGCTCGCCCCGGTCACCCGGAAGGCGTTGCGGCGGTAGAGCTCCGGGCCGCTCAGCTCCCGCAGCCGTTCCCGGACGACAGGTGCGTCACCGCCCATGGCTACGGCTGCCCCGCGGGCGACCGGTCCTGGAGTCCGGGGTGTCGGACGGGTCGGGATTGTCCGGGGCGTCGTCCATCAGGTTGAGGTCCGGCGGCACCAGCGTCGTCGACTCCACCAGGCCCTTGAGCAGGTTGTGCAGCAGGGTGTTGTCGTAGGGCCGCCGCTCCTCGCTCCTGTCGTGCACCAGCGGGTACTTGAAGCCGGTGCCGTGCAGCCGGTGGCGTACCACCTCGATGCGGTGCTCGATCCTGCGTTCGTTCCAGTTGTCGTCCGGACGCAGGTGGACGAGCTGCCTGGCGGCCATGGAGTACGTCAGGGGCCGCGGGTCCTCCTCGTACAGCAGGTACCGCTGGCCGAGGACCACCAGCAGCAGCCGTTCGTCGTCGTCGAGCGCCCAGGTCTCAGGCCGCAGGGTCTCGGCCCGGCGGCGCGACACCGGCCCCTGGTCGTCGTGGTCGGCCACGTACAGCTCGATCAGGTGCTCGCGGTAGCCGGAGCCCTTCACGAACAGCGGGGTGTAGCCGGTGGTGAGGGGGACCGGCTCGGTGGCGGTGTGCATCATCCGGCCGCGCGGCAGCCGCACCAGCTGCCGCCCGGTGTTGCGCAGCCACCACTGTCCCTGACGGTACGTCAGCTCCCCGTGCCGGCGGCTCACCCGCAGGTCGTCCACGCCGACCTCCAGGTCCACATCCGGCCGCTCGCCCCGGCCGAAGCGGACGGTCAGTCCCGGACGGGGCGGGGCGCACAGGTCACCGGTGACCGTGCGCGCGTGCAGGGTCCCCGGCGCGGTGGGCGCGACACCGCGCGCGAGGCTGGCGGAGAAGGTCATCGCTGGTCTCCTCGGTGCGTGGGCGTGCGACTCGTGCGGAATCGACACGGTGCGGCCCCGGCGCGGGCGGGCCCTGCCGGACGTACCCGTCAGCATGGGCCGACCTGCTCGGGACCCCTCCCCGTGGCCGGTCGGCCACCGCAGTGGGGGCGTCAGCGGGCGCGCAGTTCCGCGGCCGCGGCGGTGGCGAGCTCGGTGGCCAGGTGGCACAGCTCGCCCATGGACCGCTGCCCGCCGACGTGCAGCCGCAGCATCTCGACGGCCGTCTCGGCGTCACGGCCGCCGTACTCGCGGTACGGGACGAAGACGGTGCAGGTGCCGTCGCCGTTGCCCTCCGGCTCGACGACGGCGTCGTAGCCGCTGAGCCGGACGATGCGGCCGTCCCGCGCGGACTTGGGCTCGTCGCGGAAGAAGGCGATCTCCGCCTCCAGCTCGTCGACGTCGCTGAACCACTCGCAGTCCCAGTCCGCGACACCGGCCTCCGGCACGTCGGCCCTGATGCCGGGGACGACGGACAGCGCCTCGGCGTCGAGCAGCGCGCAGGCGCTCCGCCAGGCCAGCGAGGCGTCCGGGTAGGGCGGGGAACGGCGGGGGAGCGGGCCGCGGTTCAGGACTTCGGCCGCGCTGCGGGCGGCGGTGTCGGCGACCGCGCACAGCGCCGCGGCACCGCCCGCCACCGTGCCGTGCCCCACGTCGACACGGACCCCCACGAACATGTCGCCGCTGGTGCGGCCACTGCCGGTGCCACCGCCGCCGATGGCGTCCCGGGACAGCAGGAGCCCGCACTCGCCCTTCTTCGACGGTGCCTCCCGGACGGCGATGCCCCCGATGGTCCTGACGGGGTCCGACGCCTCGGGTGGCGAGCCCCTGCGCAGTTGGACCGACACGTCGATACGGGACCTGTCGTCCGGGTGGACGAGCACGTCGCAGCGGTCGAAGTTGCCGTAGTCGACGTCTACTTCGCTCTCCCCGAACCGGTGGAGCGCGTCGGGGTCGGCCAGGGCGCACACGTCGGCGGTGCGCGGATCACCGATCAGGGCCCGCGTCCCACCGTTCGAGGGGTCCTTCGGCAGCTGCCTCCCGGCGGACCCCCGCGTGCCGTTCCCGTCCCCACCCCGCTCGTCACCGTTTTCCGGAATGGCGACGAGGCTCAGGACGATCGCGGCGCCGACGCCGAGGGCAGCCGCCAGGAACAAGGCACGGCGTCGCCGCCGCGGGCGCCCGCCACCGGGCGGGGCGGGGCGGATGTCCGGGTCCGGCGTCCCATGTTCGGCCACGGCCGCCAGAAGCCGCCCGGCCTCGGCCGCCTCGGGGCGCTGCCGTGGGTCGCGCCGCAACATGGCGCCGAGCACGGGAAGGAGCGGGCCCACGGCCTCGGCGTCCATCTCGACGACGCCCTGCTCGGCCTTCCAGTACGTCAGACGGTCCCGGTCCTCCCCGGCGGCCCCCACCCCGTCACCGTTCGCCCCGTCATCGTTCGCCCCGGGCTCGCCGCCGCGCGGCGGGGAACCGGTGACCAGCGCGTAGAGGGTGGCGGCCAGGCAGAACACGTCGGAGGCGGGCCGGGGGACGTTCCCCCGGGCCAGCTCGGGGGCGGCGTAGTCCGGGGTGAAGCTGTAGGGCCCGTTGGCCGTGATGGTCTCGCTGCCGCCGGCCCGGTAGGCGGCACCGAAGTCCAGCAGCTTGGCGGCACCGCGCCGGGTGAGGCCGACGTTGGCGGGCTTGAGGTCGCAGTGGACGATGCCCGCCTCGTGCAACGCGGCCAGCGCGTCGGCGAGTTGGGCCCCGATCCGGGCCACGCGCTCGGGGCTCATGGGCGGCTGCCGGTCGAGCCCGCCGCCGGGCACGTACTCCATGACGAACCAGTACGTCTCGCCCACGTCCCCGGCGGCGTCCACGGCGGTGTCCCCGCCCACGTCCCCGCCGGTGTCCCCGTCCGACCGCACCGTCACGACGTCGAACAGTGTCACGACATGGGGATGATCACGGAACTTGGCCAGGGCGCGCGGCTCGCCCAGCAGCCGCCGCACCGCGGTCTCGCGGTCGCCCTCGACACGCTCCGGCTTCAGCGCGACGTCCTGCCCCACCATCGTGTCGTGGGCCAGCCACACGTCACCGCCGCGCCCTGCGCCGATGACCTCCTTGAGGACATAGCGGCCGGCGAACTCGTCTCCGGGACGCACGTTCTTCTCCCCCCTCGCATCGGCCCAGAACGCGCGCCACCACCCACGCGCGCGTAAGGGGAACCTACTGCGTAGGCGGAAGGTTACTCACAGTCTCCCCAGAGCCTCCATCAGCCGCACGCACGCCTTCGGCGAGGTCCGCATCCAGAGGCCCCGCCGACGTACTGATCGGCTACGTCCCCGACGCCCTGTAGCGGGCCGGTGACATTCGGGACGAACCCGTAGCAGGGGTGCGGGGCAACGTATGCGGGGGGTGACGGGTCGTAGTGGGTGCAAGGGCCGAAGCCCGCGCTTTCACACGAAAACCATGGGGGAAACATGCACGTCCGTACTCGAGGCATCCGTACCACCGTGGCCGCGCTGGCGGCCGCCGCCGGTGTCGCCGCAGCCGCCCTCCCGGCCACTGCCGCCACCGCACCGGCTTCCGGCACACCCCGGTTCCTGGAGCCGGCCGAACTGCCGCCGCACCGGACCTCGCCCTGGTACGCCGGTCCGGTCACCGCCGGTCAGCCGGACCCGCTGCCGGTGTGCGTGGGCGAGGCCCTGCCGTCCATCGCCTCCCACCGCTCGTACTGGACCGAGTACGAGACCAACGCCCAGCAGATCACGGTCGTGGAGCGCAGTGCACAGCGGGCCAAGGACTTCGCGGCGCTGCTGCGCAAGGACATCGCCGGCTGCGCGAAGAAGCTGATGGAGCAGGACCCCGACACCACGGCGACGCAGAAGAACTACGGCCGGCTGAATGTCGAGGAGGGCGCTCACGTCTACGGCCTCCACACCGCTTCGGTGTGGGGTTCCTCCAACATCGGCCTGTTCTCGGTCGGCCGCGACGGCAGGACCGTGACGGTGGTCCTGTGGGGCCAGATGGGCAACTTCCAGCACGCCCAGGTGTCCGACTTCAAGGCCACCACCGTCACGGCGGTCAACAAGCTGTACTGACGGGCTCAGCCGCGGGCGGGCTCTGTGCGGCCGTCGTAGCCGTCGTACACGAGGAGCCCGTCGTCGCGCAGTCGTGCGCCGGGCGTCGGCGAATGGGCGCTGAGGCGCCCGTCGTGCATGAGGTGGTGAGCCGGTACGCCGCGGGCGAGTACCGCGAAGTCGGCGATCAGCCGGCGGTGGCAACGCCACCAGACCGCCTCGCTGCACATCACGGCGGTGCGGCCGTGCGCGGCTTCGCGCAGCACCCGTTCCATCGCGGCGACGAACTCGGGGGAGCGGGTGTGGGCGGCGTAGCCCCGGAAGGAGGCGTTGCGCCACACGATGTCCGGGCTGTCCACGGGAGGTGTGCGGAACCCGCCGAGAGCGGGTTCCCACCGGTAGGCGATGCCGCGGCCCGGCATCCACTCGGCGAGCCGCCGCCGCGACAGATCGGGGTCGCGGCGGCTGCCGGGAGCGGTCCGCACATCCACGACGGCCGTGACGCCGGCGTGACGCAGCAGATCGGCGATCCGGTCCCGATCGGCGGTGCTGTGCCCGAAGGTCAGCAGAAGCGCGTCCACACCGTCGGACTTTCCCGTTTTCGCGGACCCACACGAGGATGGAGCCTGTCGCTGTATGCCGAGGAGAAGCCGCTTGTGCGCCCGGACTGGAGCTGGTTTGCCGCGTCCCTGCCTCACCCAACTCCGCGTCAGATGTCCCGGAAGAGACCAGCGAGCCCCGTGACCTGCTGCGCTGGGCGGCTGCGGGGCGCTGACCCGCATCGGTGGTCCGCCTTGAACGAACGGCAGCGCGCGCTTCCGGAGCGGCTTCCGGCCGGTGGGGAACCTGGCGCCTGGGGACCGGAGGAGCCAAGGTGATGGCCGGGTACGCCGCCTCCGGGGGAGTCCCCTTCGCCGTGCCCGCCTTCCATCGGCCGCCTGGCAGGCCGCAGTGATCCCCCGAGGACTCGGTGGTCCCCTCCCGGCATGGCTGTGGCGGGCACGCGGTGTACACGGACTTGCTCAGGCAGATCACCCGCACGCTTCAGAGGCTGATCTCACAAATCGCGCACTTGTCCCCAATGCGCAGCCCACTCGTCTGCCTCTGGGGCTCCGACCTGGCCGTATTGCCTGGCCGGGGACCTTTCCGCGCAGGTGCCCTCTTCGCTGCCTCTGGCTGCTTCGGGACGGCCATGGCCGATCTGCGCCGGTGGATCACGCTGGCGGCTCGGGAACGGGTCCTTATCAGTCAGGCGTGACGTGGCTGGTTCGGTCCTGGTGCGCTGCGGTCAATGCGCTGGGCAATTGCCTGGTGGATGGGGCTGTGTCGGTATGTGGTTGGCGCTGTTCGCGGCTGAGCGGTTTCTGGCCGGGGTGTGGCGCGGAATGGACAAGTGGCCTATCACATCGCACAGTTGGAGACGGAAGGCAAGAGCGACAGTTTCGGCCAAACCTGTATGGTGATCTTGGCTGAGATGGATCGACAAGTAGACAATACGCGAGGTGAGTCAGCCAGAAGGCGATGAAGCCCGACGGACGACCTCTCACTCCGGACGGGGTAGCAGACAGGAGAGATTGTGGAACGCTACTTCACCAGCAGGTGGCATGAGGATCTCCGGCTTCGAGTGCGTGAGTTCGCCGAACGCGAAGTGCGGCCCCGGATCGCGGAGATGGAGGCTTCGCGAAGGGTGGCCCACGAGCTGTCCCTGCTCATAGCGCGGCAGGGATGGATCGGGGTGACCATCGGCAAGGAGTACGGCGGCATGGGGGCCGGACACCTTGCCAAGACGATCATCATCGAGGAACTCTCCCGTGTCAGTGGGGCCATGGGGGCCATGGTGCAGGCATCCCAGCTCGGCGTCGCCAAGATCGTCCATTTCGGCAACGAGCGGCAGAAACGGACCTGGCTGCCGCGCATCGCCGCGGGCGACTGCCTGCCCACGATCGCGGTCACCGAGCCGCAGTCAGGCGGTCACGTCCTGGGCATGGGCAGCACCGCCGTCCGCGACGGCGACGAATACGTTCTCAACGGCCGCAAGGTCTTCGTCGGCAACAGCCACGTCGGGGACCTGCACGGTGTGGTCGTCCGCACGGGAGAGGGTTCGAAGGGACTGTCGGCGTTCCTCGTCGAGGCCGACCGCCCTGGCTTCTCCCTGGCCCCGCAGCAGCCCGCCATGGGACTGCACGGCTTCAGCTTCGGCGAGCTGATCTTCGACAACTGCCGCGTGCCGGCCGAGAATCTGCTCGGTTCGGAGGGCCAGGGCCTGGCCGTCGCCTACTCCTCCAGCGTGCTCTACGGCCGGCCCAACCTGACCGCGGTCTCCCTCGGGATTCACCAGGCCGTCTTCGAGGAGACAACCGCTCTGTGCATCGAGCGTGAGCGGTACGGCGCGCCGCTCGGCGCAGTCAACAACATCCAGCTCAAGCTGGGCAGGTTGAAGTCCCGGCTCATGACGGCCAGGCTGGCCGCCTACCACGCGGTGCACCTGCTCGACCAGGGCCTGCCGTGCGACGCGGAGCTGATGAACGCCAAGTTCCTCAACGTCGAGTCCGCCATCGAATCGGCGAAGGACGGCATGGACATCCACGCCGCAGCCGGCCTGTTCACCGATCGCCCGATGGAGCGATACCTGCGCGACGCCCACCACATCTACGCACCCGCCGGCACCTCCGACATCCAACTGCTGCGCCTGGGGGAAATGGCGCTCGGCGAGGCCAAGGGCCAGTGGTCCGAGCGTCTGGCCGACCTGGTGCGGACGATACCCGCCCAGCGCCGGGAAGAGCAGTCCGAGCCCTTGCCGCTGGAGACGGTCGGCCACACGGGCTGAAACTCGCAGGGAGCCGCCGACACAGCGTCGTGCCCGCGGCTCCCCCACTACGAATCAAGGGGCCCGGTGGTAGGCGGCCGCCCCTCACACGTGCTCAGATCCCGCCCTTACGCTCCATTTCGGCGATGCGCTCCGTCAGTTGCTGCGCCATCGACTTGATGGTCTCCAGGCCCGCCCGTCCCCATGGACGGGTGTCGGTGTCCACGACGCAGATCGTCCCCAGGGCCATCCCGGTCTGCTGGTCGATCAGCGGCGCGCCCATGTAGGAGCGGATGCCGATCTCGTCGACGACCGGATTCCCGGCGAACCGCGGATAGTCGCAGACGTCCTCCAGCACCAGTGCCTTGCGCCGCACGACGACGTGCGGGCAGTAGCCGTGGTCACGGGCCATCACCCGGCCCACCTGCGGACCCGGCTGCAACTCCATCCCGGGCCGGCCGGCCGCGTAGAGGCCGGCGAAGTACTGGCGGTTCTCGTCGATGAAGTTGACCATCGAGAACGGCGCATTGGTGACGCGCGCCAGGTCGGCGGCGAAGTCGTCGAATTCCTCGACCGGGCCGTCCCCGATGCCGATGTCGCGCAGCCTGGCGACGCGGGCGGGGGCGTCCCTGTCCTCGGGGGTCAAAAGCAGGTGGGAGGTGGGGTCGTACTGGCTGTAGGGATCCGGGGCTGACATGCAGGCTCCAATCGGCCGCGCTGAGCGTGCGTCAGCGCAGCGGGTCAAGCTCCGCGGACGGTACGCCGGGAGTCGAGGTGAGCAAGTGCTGTACGAGTGCGACCAACACGCTGGTGCTGGAGGAGCACTGCCGCGCGTCGCACATCACGACGGGGGTGTCGGGCTTGAGGGCGAGGGCCGCGCGGACCTCGTCGGGCGTGTAGTGATAGGCGCCGTCGAACTCGTTGACTCCCACGACGAAACCGATGCCGCGGCGTTCGAAGAAGTCGACGGCCGCGAAGCAGTGCTCCAGCCGGCGGGTGTCGGCGAGGACCACGGCGCCCAGGGCCCCGTTGGACAACTCGTCCCACATGAACCAGAACCGTTCCTGTCCGGGTGTTCCGAACAGGTACAGGATGTGTTGATCGTCCAGGGTGATACGGCCGAAGTCCATCGCCACGGTGGTGGTCGACTTGTCCTCGATGCCGACCAGGCTGTCTGTGCGGGCACTGACCTGAGTCAGCAGTTCCTCGGTACTCAACGGCTCGATTTCGCTGACTGCTCCTACGAAGGTGGTCTTGCCGACCCCGAAGCCTCCGGCAATGAGGATCTTCAGGGCGGTACGGAAGGGGTCAGAGCCGCTTACGAAGGCCATTCAGCACCGCCTCCAGGAGATTTCGGTCGGTTGGGGAGCCCGCCCTCATGACGTGCGGCGCCCGTGTGGTGAGCGCGTCGTGCTGCACGAGGTCGGACAGGAGAACTTTGGTGATGACGGCCGGCAGCCGCATGTGAGCGGCTACCTCGGCAACCGACAGGGGGACACCGCACAGGTCCAGGACCTGCTCGTAGTCGGGCCCCAAGTAGGCGTTCGGCCGGGTGCCGGTGGCCACCACTTGGGTGAGCAGGTCGAAGTGCGCCGAGGGACGGGTGCGCCCGTTGCTGACGGTGTACGGGCGTACCAACCGCCCGGCCTCGTCGTCGAGCCACGCCTCGTCCTGCGCGTCCGTCATCCTCAGCGCCTCGGATCATGGGCCGCGGCGGCCGCCTGTTGCCGGGCCGGGGTGGCGAGATACGTGCGGACACTCTTGACCAGCTTGGCCATCTCGTAGCCGAGCACGGCCGCGTCGGCCTCTCTTCCGGCCAGGACCGCCAGACAGGCCCCGGAGCCCGCCGCGCACACGAACAGCAGCGCGGTGTCCAGCTCCACGACCACCTGACGTACGTCCGCACCTTCGGCGAACCGCATCCCTGCGCTGCGCGCGAGGGAGTGCAGACCGGACGCCACGGCCGCCAGGTGTTCTGCTTCGTCGACGGTCTCCAGCCCGTCGAATGCCTTCGCCAGTCCGTCCGAGGACAGCAACAGGGCGCTGCGGGCATGGGGGACCCTTTGGACGAGCCCGGTCAGGAGCCAGTCGAGATTCTGGTTCTGGACGGTAGGCATGTCGCTCACGGTGGCGTTCTTCTCCTCGGGGGTGGTGTGAAGCCTGTGCTCAGCGAGAGCTTTCAGCGGAATTGTCATCGGGTTCGTTCTCGGCGAGACCGAATCCTCGCTGGAACGTGGCCATCAGCCCTGGATCGTGCTCCGCCTCTTGTTCGTTCCCCCTGTGCGTGCCGGGAGCGTCCCGGAGCTGCGGCACGAGGTGCTCCTGCGCGTTGCGCTGCGGCAGCGGCGGCCGCTCGTCGTCGGCCGGCCCGCTGGTGCGCGAGGGCCCCCGGCCGTACGGCTGCGCGGCCTCCACGGGCCCTGCGTGCCGCGACGCCATGGGCATTGGCGCGGCTTGAGGCAGTGGCTGCGCCGCGGCCTGGTGCGCCACGGGGCGGGTGGCCTGCTGCGGCGCGGGCGACGGGCCTACGGGGCGGGCGGCCTGCTGCGCTGCGGGCGGCGGGCCTACGGGGCGGGCGGCCTGCTGCGGCGCGGGCGGCGGGCCCACGGGCTGGGCGGCCGGCTGCGGCGGGGCGGCAGCCTGAACCGGCCGGGCCATGTCGGCAGCCTGGTGCGGTGCCTCCTCCGGTTCGTCACCGACCAGTCCACGCGGAATGATCAAGATGGCCTGGATGCCGCCGAAGATGTTGTTCTGCAGCCGGACCGCGAGGCCATGGCGGCGGGCCAGCGCGGAAACCACGTACAACCCGATTCGGCCGTCCGCGAGCAGCTTGCCGATGTCGATGCGGTCCGGCTCGGCGAGCAGCTGGTTGTACCGGTCCTGCTCCTCCAGCGGCATGCCGAGACCGCGGTCCTCGACCTCGACCGCCAGTCCCGCGGCCACCCGCTGGGAACGCAGCAGTACCTGGGTGTGCGGATCCGAGAAGGCCGTGGCGTTCTCGACCAGTTCGGCGAGCAGGTGGATGACGTCGGCGACGGCGTGACCGCGTACCGTCCCCTCGATCGGGGGCACCAGTTTGACCCGGGAGTAGTCCTCGACCTCGGCGATCGATGAACGCAGTACCTCGGTCAAGGTCACCGGGCGGGTCCACTGGCGTCGGGAGACGGAGCCGCCGAGCACAGCGACGTTCTCCGCGTGCCGCCGGATGCGGGTGGCCAGGTGGTCGACGTGGAAGAGGCCCTTGAGCAGGTCCGGGTCCTCAACTTCGTTCTCGAGCCGGTCGAGCATGCTGATCGCACGGTGCACAAGGGACTGCAGCCGCCGGGCGAGGTTGACGAAGACCTCGACCCTCTCCTTGCTGTCCTGCCTGCTGTCCTCGGAGGGCATCGCGGCCGACGCGGCCTGCGCCGAGCCCTGCGCGGCGACCGTCTTGGTCTGCCACAGCAAGACGTTGATCTCGTAGGCCAGACGACCGTGTACGTCGCCCTCGGGCGGGGCGTGATGGGTGAACGAAGGCTGCTCGACGCTCTCCCCCCGGCCCAGTCTCTCCAGGAGGTCCTGCAGTTCCGTCTGCCCCGCGGCGACCGCGCGGCGCAGTACCTCGTACTGCCGCGATGCGCTGCGGGCCTCGGCGCGGCCGGCGAACACGGCCCCGACCAGAACGCCCGTGCCGAGTACGGCGCCCGCGGTGAGCACGCCCCAGGTGGCGGCGTCGGCGGCGCCGGTCTGAGCAAGCAGTACGTAGATGATCAGGACCGCCGCGAGAACTGCCATGAGGACAGCGGGCCACAGTGCCAGGCGTACCGTGCGGGACCGGGTGACCGCATCGGCTGGCTGATTCTGGACTGTCCGCCTGGCATGCCTGTTGCGCGCCGGGCCCGCCGCGGTCGTTGTTCGACCGGCATCCGAACGCGCTGTGAAGGTCGGGGAATCGGGCATCGAAGTCCTCTCGATCAGCCAGTTCGGACACCTGGCGGCGCAGCGCAAGCCAACCGGCAACTCGGTTTCGCGATGGGAGGGTTATTCGGTCGGCCACCCTACGCCAGTCTCATTCATGTGGCGTAATCACACGGGTAATCACTTGACCATAAAGAGGACTTACCGGACTGCTGAAACGATTAGTCTGCCCTCGGCGCCGGCACGGCACAGCGTGCTCGAGCAGAGCACTGGACCGCAGAGCGCGACTGGATGCAGCCGAACCCGCGGAGTGCTCGAACGGCTACGGTCGGACCATGCCAACGAACGAGAGGGTCGTCGTCCTGGGTGGCGGGGTCTCCGGCCTCACCACTGGAGTCGTGTTGCTGGAGGCCGGGCTGTCCGTGCGGTTGGTCGCCGAGGAGATCCCCGCCCGTACATCACTCGTGGCCGGCGCGATCTGGGGTCCGCACCTTGTCGAGCCCTGGGCGGATGTCCGGGAATGGGGTCTCGCATCTCTCGACGCCTTCCGGCGTCTCGCCGAGGAAGGCAAGGCCGGTGTCCGCATGGCATGCGGGATCATGGCGGCCCGGCAACCCTTCGAGGAACCACGGTGGAGCGAACTCCTCTCCGGCTTTCGGGAGGCTGACGCCTCCGAGCTTCCTCACGGCTTCCTCTCCGGTCACCGTTTCACCGCCCCGGTCGTCGACATGCCGGTCTATCTCGGCCATCTGCGTCGCCGTTTCCGCGCTCTCGGCGGGAGGCTTGAGCAGCGCGTGATCTGCTCACTCGACGAGTTCGCTGGTGTGTCCGCCGTCGTCAACTGCGCCGGCATGGGTGCCGCCGCGCTGGCCGGCGACCTCACGTTGCGGCCAACCTGTGTACGTCAGCTGGTGGTTGAGAACCCGGGCGTCACGGAATTCTTTTCCGAGCTCACAGGACCGTCGTCCGCCCTCGTCCACTTCTATCCGCACGGGGACACAGTCGTTCTGGGCGGTAGCGCGATCGACGATGACGGTGACGTGTCCGGGGACGCGGCCGCGGCGCACGGCATCGTCGAGCGTTGCGCCGCTCTCGAGCCGAGGCTGGCTGATGCCCGGGTCATCGCGTATCGAGTGGACGTCCGACCGACGCGCTTCGAGGTGCGGGTCGAGTCCGACCGCCGTGAAGACGGCCTCCTTGTGATTCACAACTACGGACACGGTGGAGCCGGAGTGACGCTGTCGTGGGGCTGCGCGCGGGAGGTCGCGCAGTTGCTCACCGAGGGGCTTTGGTGACCGCCGGCCGGGTCGTGTGCGGCTTCAGTCCTCGCCCCGCCATCGAGGTACTGCCCAGGCCAGCACGTAGCCGAAGCCGTTGACGGCCCAGTGCAGCGCCGCGGGCGCCAGCAGACTTCCGGACCGGCGCCGCAGCTCGCACA